>NZ_NTVM01000129.1:0-354 GCF_002558005.1 Bacillus sp. AFS012607 | reverse complement strand
TTAGCCGAGAAGATCGAAAATACTTTGCAGGGCTTTTATATGCAAGTCACACGATTCGTGATTTTGTACCGGAAGGATCTTCACAAGAAATGATTGATGAAATTAAAAAACTATTTGAACTTACACAGTACAAATTTATCATGCAGCAAGATAATAACAGTTTAGATATGTTACGAAAAGTATTTGCAGGACAGTTAAGTGAAAGTGAAATTGCAGCGATTCCACATTTGCCAACAGGGGATGTCATCTTAAGTATTGGGGCTGTAAAAAACATTCATTTTCATGTAGAAGTAACAGACGAAGAATTAATGTTATTCGGGGGAGGTGCTTAATACTATGCATCTAGTTTTAAAG
>NZ_NTVM01000128.1:0-690 GCF_002558005.1 Bacillus sp. AFS012607 | reverse complement strand
GCAGTAAATAGTGATATTGTAGGAAAATCAGCACAGTATATTGCCGAATTAGTTGGGATTACTGTTCCTGAACATACAAAAATGCTTGTAGCTGAAATTCAAGGTATCGGAGCAGCATACCCGTTATCTCGTGAGAAACTGAGCCCAGTATTAGCCTGTGTGAAGGCGAATTCATTAGAAAAAGGATTTACATATTGCGAAGAAATGTTGAACCTCGGTGGTTTAGGACATTCAGCAGTTATTCATTCNNCATTCTACAAATAAAGAAGTGCAAAAGCAATTTGGATTACGTATGAAAGCTTGCCGTCTCATTGTAAATGCACCTTCATCACAAGGTGGAATAGGGGATATATATAACGGATTTATTCCATCACTTACACTTGGTTGTGGTTCTTACGGAAAAAATTCAGTTTCCCAAAATGTAACAGCGACTCATTTATTAAATATAAAAAGGCTGGCAAATAGAAAAAAGAATATGCAGTGGTTCAAATTGCCACCAAAAATTTATTTTGAAAAACATGCTACAGCGTATTTAGCAAATATGCCTAACATTTCACGTGCATTTATTGTAACGGATCCTGGAATGGTTGAACATGGCTATGTGGATACAGTCACGCACTATTTAAACAAGCATGCAAATGATGTGAAAATTGAAGTTTTCTTTGAGGTCGAACCAGATCCATCAGATGA
>NZ_NTVM01000127.1:0-282 GCF_002558005.1 Bacillus sp. AFS012607 | reverse complement strand
AACATGAATAAAATCAATGATATTGATGTCAAAAATGATGTAATCGACTTTGAAAAGGCAGCACTTAATAAGAAATATGAGGAGGTAATTAAGCTTAAGGGGAAAGTCAATATGGACGGTAGACGTGAAAAACTCATTGTTGAAGCTTTTGTAAATCTAAAAAAATATGAAGATTGTTATTCCTTCGCTAAAACGCAAGGAAATAAAAACGTAATGAAAGAGGTTAAAGAATTAGAGAAACGAGATATTCAACAATCTACGGTAAGTGAAGAGGAAAAGAAA
>NZ_NTVM01000126.1:0-286 GCF_002558005.1 Bacillus sp. AFS012607 | reverse complement strand
CCTCTCTATAAACTCGTTCTAATCGCTTCGTTAAGATATAAGCTTCATGAAACGAATATTGCTTACCCGACTCAATTTCTGTTCCATTGCTACTCTTAAAAATGACAAACATGGCTTCTCCTTTCTTCCGTTTACTTTAAATTCACTTCGACTGATCTCTTGAATTATTATTTTCAGCTTTATTGGTTGCGTACTTATGATAGATACAAAAAACAGAAATCAATAACCAAATAACGATGAAGAATATCAAAGCTCTTAACAGTCCCTCTGTTGTTGGTATTGTCAT
>NZ_NTVM01000125.1:0-217 GCF_002558005.1 Bacillus sp. AFS012607 | reverse complement strand
TGTAGGACTTGCTTTCACATTTGCTTGTGTCCCTTCAGCTCTTCCTGTATTTCTTAAATTACTTTCCATTTCAATATCTCGGACCGCTTTTTGTTTTTCGCCCTTCACTTCGCCTTGTGGCCCTTCAGCTCTTCCCGTTTCTCTCAATTTACTTTCCATTTCAATATTTCGGACCGCTTTTTGCTGCTCACCCTTCACTTCGCCTTGTGGCCCTTCA
>NZ_NTVM01000124.1:0-2605 GCF_002558005.1 Bacillus sp. AFS012607 | reverse complement strand
GCAGCTCTTCATTCTACAAACTTTATCGTAAAAGTGTTAGAAGAGTTAAAGTAATGTAACAAAAAGGCAACTGTCTCATATAAAGAAAATACATACAGTTGCCTTTTCTTTATTGGCAAACAAGGGGGAGAACACGATGAATGTATATCGTGGAGTTCATGAGTTAATTGGTCATACACCAATTGTAGAAATTACTCGTTTTTCACTTCCGAAAGGGGTCCGCTTATTTGCAAAGCTTGAATTTTATAACCCAGGCGGAAGCGTTAAGGATCGTTTAGGAAGAGAATTAATCGAAGATGCGCTAGAAAAAGGGCTTGTTACCCAAGGTGGAACAATTATTGAACCGACTGCTGGGAATACTGGTATTGGACTGGCACTTGCAGCATTAGAACATGATTTACGTGTTATCGTTTGTGTACCAGAGAAATTTAGTATTGAAAAACAAGAATTAATGAAAGCACTAGGTGCAACGGTCGTGCATACACCGACTGAGCAAGGAATGACCGGTGCAATTGCAAAAGCAAAAGAATTAGTAAATGAAATACCGAATTCATACTCTCCAAGTCAGTTTGCGAATGAAGCAAACCCGCGTGCTTATTTCAAAACACTAGGTCCTGAACTTTGGGATGCACTGAATGGAGAGATTAACATATTTGTTGCTGGAGCAGGAACTGGCGGTACGTTTATGGGGACTGCATCTTATTTGAAAGAAAAAAATATAGATATTAAAACAGTTATCGTAGAGCCAGAAGGATCTATTTTAAATGGTGGTAAGGCTGGTTCACATGAGACCGAAGGAATTGGACTGGAATTTATCCCGCCATTTTTGAAGACATCTTATTTTGATGAAATTCATACGATTTCTGATCGAAATGCATTTTTACGAGTGAAAGAATTAGCGCAAAAAGAAGGACTTCTCGTTGGGAGCTCTTCAGGAGCAGCATTTCATGCGAGCTTACTTGAGGCAGAGAAGGCAGCACCAGGTACAAATATTGTAACCATTTTTCCTGATAGTAGTGAGCGCTATTTAAGTAAAGACATATACAAAGGATGGGAATAAAAAATGAGAGCAAAGACAAAGTTAATTCATGGTATTCGCATAGGAGAACCTTCAACTGGATCTGTAAACGTACCGATCTATCAAACAAGTACGTACAAACAAGAAGCGGTTGGTAAGCATCAAGGATATGAATATTCACGTACAGGTAACCCAACACGTGCAGCTTTAGAAGAAATGATTGCCGTATTAGAAAATGGTCATGCTGGATTTGCATTCGGTTCTGGAATGGCTGCTATTACAGCGACAATTATGTTGTTCTCAAAAGGTGACCACGTTATTTTAACAGATGATGTTTATGGTGGAACGTATCGTGTTATTACGAAAGTATTAAACCGCTTCGGTATTGAACATACATTTGTAGACACAACAAACTTAGAGGAAGTTGTAGAAGCAATTCGTCCAAATACGAAAGCGATCTATGTGGAAACACCAACGAACCCATTACTAAAAATTACTGATATTAAGAAAATATCTACTCTTGCTAAAGAGAAAGATTTATTAACAATTATTGATAATACATTCATGACGCCATATTGGCAGTCGCCGATTTCTTTAGGAGCAGACATTGTACTTCATAGTGCAACGAAATATTTAGGAGGTCATAGTGACGTAGTTGCAGGTCTAGTAGTGGTAAATAGCCCACAACTAGCAGAAGACCTTCACTTTGTACAAAACTCAACAGGAGGTATTCTTGGACCACAAGATAGCTTCTTACTACTTCGCGGTTTAAAAACATTAGGAATTCGTATGGAAGAACATGAAACGAATTCACGCGCTATTGCTGAATTTTTAAATAATCATCCAAAAGTAAATAAAGTATATTACCCAGGTCTTGAATCACATCAAAACCACGAATTAGCAACAGAACAAGCAAATGGATTTGGTGCTATTATTTCGTTTGATGTAGATAGTGAGGAAACATTAAATAAAGTACTTGAGAAACTGCAATACTTTACACTTGCTGAAAGCTTAGGAGCAGTAGAAAGTTTAATTTCTATCCCATCTCAAATGACACATGCATCAATCCCAGCAGATCGCCGTAAAGAATTAGGAATTACAGATACATTAATTCGTATTTCTGTCGGTATTGAAGATGGTGAAGATTTAATTGAAGATTTAGCACAAGCGCTAGCGTAATAAAAAATGCACTGCTAATGTGGAGCAGTGCATTTTTTATTATGTTAATTTGTGAAATATTTCACAAATTATACATACACAAATGAAATGATTTCATGTATATTGAATTCATGAAATGTTATTCACGAGTAAACTTGTGAAGTGTTTCACAAACAATGGGATTCATGTAGGACGGTAACTCTATTTTTTTTCGCTAATCGGGACTTATTATGACCTATAGGGACTTATAAAGACCGTGATAACAGAATAGGAGGAAATTTACATGGTAGTCAAAGAGAAAGTTGTAAATGAAATGCAAGAGGTAAAAGAGATGATTGATACGTTAGTAAATAACGGTCAACAAGCTTTACAAGCATTAGAAAGTTTTACACAAGAGCAGATTGACAACATTGTTCATGAAATGGCATT
>NZ_NTVM01000123.1:0-460 GCF_002558005.1 Bacillus sp. AFS012607 | reverse complement strand
TCCATTTCCTCTTCATTCCATCTCTCAGCTGTATCGAAGAAAAGCTCATGAGTTTTCACATTGACCGGAACTAACATATTTTCTTGATTCATGACATGGACTGCAAGTTCTTCCTCTTGTTCTCGTGTAATTTTGATTGTTAGTTCTTCCTCTTTTACAAGTAAAACAAGTTCACCTTCTCCAACCTCTTTAATGACCCCTAATACGATATCTTCACGAAATAATAACATCCTACTAACCTCCTGTTTTTTTATAGAAAGAAACAATGTAGCTTACGTTACATTGTTCTTTGATGCCTCATGATCTAAACGTTTTTGTCTTGCGTTACTAATCCGTTCTGCTACGACTTCTTTTGCCATCTTTACGCCGCCTACTTCAATTTTATCCGTTGTAATAATACTTTCTAAATCCAAGTCATTAGCAAAAAAGTATCCATTTAGTAACTCAATTAAAATTTGCG
>NZ_NTVM01000122.1:0-230 GCF_002558005.1 Bacillus sp. AFS012607 | reverse complement strand
GGGTCACCATTTCCTTGATGATTTTGAACCGCTTCATACACTTTCCCTTGATGTTCTACTTTATCTCCCTTTGTATATGCCTTCCTCGAATCCCATTTTTCATAAGATACATTTTGATCTTTTGTTTTTACCAGAAGAATGTTACTTTGAATTGATGTATTTCCAGCTGCATCTACAGCCTTCACTGCATATTTATATTCCTTATTAGCTGTTAAGTTTTGATCAGTAAA
>NZ_NTVM01000121.1:0-519 GCF_002558005.1 Bacillus sp. AFS012607 | reverse complement strand
TTAACGGCTTCTCCATACTGTTGAATAGCTGCCTGTTGTAATCCCTTTACTACATATTGTTCAGAACCAGCATTTGCACTCGAAACTGGATCGGAAGAGAATAACTTAAAGGCAAATATGGCACCAGCTCCAATTAACACCATGCTCCCTATAACACTCGCAATAATCTTAAATCCTTTTCTATTTTCCTTTTCAGGCTTTACTTGTGGCTCTATTTCATTCGATGGACTAGAAGGAGGTTCTTCCTTCCTTACTGGTAATTCTTCTTGATATTCATATTCTTCATGAAAAGGAGAATCATTGATTTCCCTTTCTAACGTTTCTAACAGCTCCTTTTTTTGTTCCTCTTGTTCCGGATCTAATTGCATCACATTCATTTTTTTAGAAATGTGATCAAAAATGTGATCTGCATATCTCGAGCCAAGCGATAACGTACCGTTATAAATTTCATTAGAATGACCATCTAACAAATCGAAATCAATATGTTCTTGCCGCCCTACCTCTCTATAAACTCGTTCT
>NZ_NTVM01000120.1:0-519 GCF_002558005.1 Bacillus sp. AFS012607 | reverse complement strand
TTAACGGCTTCTCCATACTGCTGAATGGCTGCTTGTTGTAATCCTTTTACTACATATTGTTCCGAGCCAGCATTTGCACTCGAAACTGGTTCGGAAGAGAATAACTTAAAGGCAAATATGGCACCAGCTCCAATTAATACCACGCTTCCTATGACACTCGCAATAATCTTGAATCCTTTTCTATTTTCCTTTCCAGGCTTTACTAGCGTTTTTACTTCATCCGCTGGACTATAAGAAGGTTCTTCCTTCCTTTCTGATGATTCTTCTTGATATTCATATTCTTCATGAAAAGGAGAATCATTGATTTCCCTTTCTAATGTTTCTAACAGCTCCTTCTTTTGTTCCTCTTGTTCCGGATCTAATTGCATCACATTCATTTTTTTAGAAATGTGATCAAAAATATGATCTGCATATCTCAAACCGAGTGATAACGTACCGTTATAAATTTCATTAGAATGACCATCTAACAAATCGAAGTCAATATGTTCTTGCCTCCCTGCCTCTCTATAAACTCGTTCT
>NZ_NTVM01000011.1:0-128259 GCF_002558005.1 Bacillus sp. AFS012607 | reverse complement strand
TAGCTTGATAGCGATGTGGTGCTACCCCAAAATAAAAAGATTAGGAGTGAATCCTAATCTTTTTATTTATACATATTTTTGGTTGTTATATCACTATCAATTCCAAAACGGGATATTTTGAATAAATGAAACCGTCAAAATTAGTGTTGATGCGGAACCAGCAGTTACTAAAGTTACTATTTTTCGTCCATTCTGTTCTTTTGAAGGTTTTATAAGTTCTGTAATTAACACAATCCATATTATGATAGAGACTATTGAAATAATATTTATAGACATATGTATCACATCCCTTCTTGTTTTTACATAAATATTTCTTCTTTTATAAAATAAAAGCAATTTAACAAGAAAACATGTACCTCATTAAAAATCAATATTTCCCTGTTAAACCACCTTTTTTAAATAGAAATACGACTGATAAAACGATAACAACAGCCTTCAAACTTCCCCAATATGGATAAATAGTATGATCTGTTAGACTAGCATATTGAAAAATATTCTCTAAACCGAAAATTCCTATCATGACTGCTAAAATAAATGAAGCTGATCCATACGTTCCGTTATGATAGAGGGTAAATAAGTATATTGCACATATAAGTGGTACGATGATTTGTAATAAGAGTGTCATAATTAGTCCCCCCAGTATATTGATACTTATATTATATACAAAATTGTAATAAAAAGGAATGCGACTTATTTAATACTAACAGAACTACTCTAATCATATTCTTCTATAAAAAAGAAGAAAAAGGGGTGTACAGTTAATTGACAAAAGTTAAAGTTAATTTACGACCCATTGTTCATAACGTAAATTTACCAACCGTATTGAAAACAACGATACTTCCAGGTGAATCGACCGAAAGACTATTTATCGCAACTCAATTAGGAGAGATTTTTTACATAGGGGACGGAGTTATAAAGAAATTTTTAGATATGCGTCACCTAATTATTAAATTAGGTACATCTGAAGAAGGTGTTTCTAGTAGCGGTTATGATGAACGAGGATTACTAGGACTTGCATTTCATCCACAATTTTATCAAAACGGTTTATTTTATCTTCATTATTCAGTAGCCGGAACTCAAGGTCCAGGTGCACTTTCTGAACAATTTAAACCGAATCCTTGTGACCCTAAAACGTTAAATTTAAAGTGGGTTAATAGAAATACGCAATATGATCACATTGATACAGTGGAAGAATGGACTTTACAATCTAACGGCCAAGCTCAAAAGCGACGAACATTACTGAATGTAAGAAGACCATTTTTTAATCATAACGGAGTCAATAGTTTAAACTTTTCACCTGAGACTGGAAAACTTGTTTTTACAAATGGAGATGGCGGATCAGGTTATGATCCATTTAATTTAAGCCAAGATGATTTAGAAATAGCAGGAAAAATAATTGAAATCGATGTAAATAAAAATACATTTATAAATAACCCTCCTGTAGTTACACGCTTTAATGACCTTCCTTTATCTATACAAGAAACACTTACAGTAATTGCAAAAGGAGTACGTAATATAACCGGCATTTCATTTCAAAGGTTTTATAATCAATATATCAAATACACCGGAAATGTCGGACAGGATATTGTAGAGTCTATTTTTTCATTTGTTCAATATAAACCTATACCAGTTACAGAACTTGTTCAAATGCATTTTATGAGGTTAACTCCCAATCAAGATGGTTTTATCAATTTTGGGTGGCGAGGATGGGAAGGGGATTTACCTACTTCTTTTATACGACATTGTTCCGAAAATCAGACTTTGGATGAGAGAACAATAGTTTATTATGATGAAACAATACAAACTTCAGTGAAGCGTATTCTGCCTCTACTTAGTTATTTTCATAAAGATTTTAGAACCGATAAGTTTGGAGGAACTTCACTTACAGGAGTTCAGCCATATATGGGAAATGCAATTTCAAATTTAACGGGTAGCGTTGTTTTTACCGACCTTGCTAAGAAAGAAGATTCTCGACCGCCAGTTAAGGGTGTTTTAGCTTATACTAGAGCCGGTACAGACGGTAAACATGCTGACTTTCATGCTATTGAAACCAATTATGATTTTGGTACGCAAGCAGCTTATTATATGAGTTTAGGAACAAATTCGGCTCAAACTAGGTTATATTTAGGAGTTTACGGTTCTATGAAAGTAACTGATTTTAACAAAGGTACCATTTTTGAAATTATTCCTTGATACGATACAAATGCTCAGTCTAAAAACATAAGGAATTTATTCTGTTTCCAAAACGCAAGACTTAACTTGTCCCCCTAAAAATCTTCAATGTATTAGCATCTATTAACTTGGAGAAAGTAACTCATAAACCATATGTGTACGAATAATATAGAAAGTAATGAATGAGGTATCTTTAGGGGGTATTTTAATGAATCGTTTTGTACGTTATTGGTATCAACTGATGATAGAGCATGATATAAGCTTTGTTCATAAAAGAAACTTGTCCCTTGCGAATAAGTTAGTACTTACAGCTTTGATGAGTGCATTGGCCACCATGTTTCAAGCAGCGGGGAACTTAATTCCTGGTATAGGTTTGCTCATTAGTCCATTTTCGACATTGCCGATTTTTTTTGCTATTCTCTATTCTATTCGTGAGGGAATACTTTCTTATATTCTTACTATTTTTCTATTATTTATTATTGAGCCAAGTGAACTAATTGTCTTTCCTTTTACTACAGGCTTATTAGGTCTAGCCTTAGGACTAGCCTTTTTAAAATTCAAGAGGAGAATTTGGATTGTTTCCTTTTCAGCGACTTGTCTACTTATAGGGATTATGATCGTTCTCGATGTTTTCCGTTTTCCGGTACTTGGTCCTACTGTTCATACAACTATGGACATAAAAATTATTTTATCAATATTTATACTGAGCTTTCTATACTGCTGGATTTATGCAGGTTTTTGCAGAATAATGATGAATAGATTATGTAAAGTGTTGTATTGACAATGGCATAATGAAGATTGGAGAATGCATTCATGACTAACGTTGCAGTTAGAAGACCAAATTTGAATGATGTAGATGAACTATATTTATTTTTCCGGATAGTTATTACGAATACATACAAAAATGAAGGATTGTCACAATTATTGGATGACATAGAAAATGAAATTAACTCAAAAAAGCAGTATTTGAAAAGTGATTTTGATAGTAACGGAGAAAGTCGTTACTTTTTATTAGCAATTGATACAAGTAACGATAAAATCATTGGAACAATCGAAATTGGTCCAGCAAGTACATTGATTAATAGTTGTACAGGTGGTGTACTTAAAAATTTGTATGAAATAGGAACTGTATTCATACTTCCGGAGTATCAAAGAAAGGGAATAGGGAGTTTATTACTACATACAATGTTTCTTACATTACTTAGCAGAGGGATAACAGAATATTGTTTAGATAGTGGATATAAAAATGCGCAAAGTATATGGACGAAAAAGTTTGGAAAACCTAGCTATGTATTGAAAGATTACTGGGGCGAATCCAGTGATCATATGATTTGGAAGAACAATTTACATGATACACCTATAATATTTGAATTATAAAATGAAATATGCCTCTGAACATAGCTTTTCTTACTTATGTATGCTATTATTTATCTTTATAATAAAAGAGGACGTGAATGAACTTGATTAAAATTAGTATCCCTGAAGTTGATGTTACAATTACTGAACGTAAACAAGTTATTAAAGGAGACGAGCCAATCATTACTCCAATTAATGGATTTATCGATTTTCACTTGTTCCCTAGAGATAAAGGCGGCATTTTTATGTTTTACAATATTAATGACGAACTTCTTTTCGTAGGTAAAGCTCGTAAAATTAGACAACGTATTAAGAAGCATTTTGAAGATAATGTTTCACCAATTAAAAATCACCGTGATGAAGTATACCGCATTGATGCATGTATCGTAGAAGATCCAACAGAAAGAGAAATTTACGAAACATATATCATTAATGAATATAAAGCGAAATATAACGTTGATAAAGTATTCTACAAATAATGAACATTAATAAAAAACAATCCTAGCTAATATGCCAGGATTGTTTTTTATTTAGATTTATTCTTCATATCTTTCTCCTTTTTTCAAATGATTAGCCACAATAAAACAGAATATCCCTATAAATATAAGTACAATACCAAGCGTTTTATGTTTTCCCTCAAAGAAAGGAATATCTGAAATAACATTTGTCATACATAGTCCTAAAAATACAAGGATAGGGCCTACCCAAAGTAATACATTACCGAATTTTGTGTGCTTCCACATAATAACCCTCCTTAATTCTCTTTACATATATATCCATAAATTAAAAGTAAATTCATAGAGAAATATAGTTTTTTTCATATCGAAAATTTAACCCTCATATATTGGTACAAGCAAAAGAGAAAGGAGACCATCATGAATTGGTTAGAAGCTTTCATATTAGGTATAATTCAAGGTTTAACAGAATTTTTACCAATCAGTAGTACCGGACATCTTTATTTAGGAAGGCATTTATTTCAATTAGATAAAGCAGGCTTATTTTTAGATACGATGTTGCATATTGGGACTTTACTTGCAGTGTTTATTTATTACAAAAAAGAATTTATATATTTAATTAAAAACCCATTTTCAAAGCTCATGTTATTACTTATTGTTGGGACGATACCTGCAGTTGTTATTGGTTTATTGTTTAAAGACTTCTTTGAAGATATTTCAAAAACAGGAATCACGATCGGTTGGGAGTTTTTAGTGACCGGATTCTTTCTCTACATGGCAGATAAACAAAAGAATGGTCGTAAAAAAATGGATGACATCACATATAAAGACGCATTAATTATCGGTTCATTTCAAGCGGCTGCTATTTTCCCAGCGATTTCTCGTTCTGGTATGACAATCGTCGCTGCATTATGGAGGCAGTTAGACCGTGAAACTGCTGCTTACTTTTCTTTTTTATTATCAACGCCAGCCATTGTCGGAGCCATTATTTTGCAATTTGTAGACGTTTTTCAAGGGAAAGCAGAATCTATTTCTAGTACATCTTTAATTGTCGGAACGTTATCAGCAGCGTTTTTTGGATACATAGCCGTTTCATGGATGATTCAATATTTAAAACGTCACTCCTTAAAAGTATTCGCGTATTACGTATGGGGATTAGGTATTTTAATTTTAATGTTGCAATTTACTGATGTATTTTAAGTATAATGATAAAGAAGTTAATTAGTTTAAGATCCTGTTTCATTCATACAAGGCAGGATCTCTTTTTATTAAGGGGGAAAATATGTTTAATACGGCTATCGTTATTGGTGGAAGTATGGCAGGAAAGTTTGCAGCAAAAGCATTATCAACTTCTTTTAAAGAAGTAATCATTATAGAAGCTGGTGAAAGATGGGATGGAAAGTCTTCGAGAAAAAGAGTTCCACAAAGTAATCATCCTCACGTGTTATTAAAAGGTGGAGAAAACGCAATTGAAGAATTGTTTCCTAATATTACGAACGAATTAATAGAAGCGGGTAGTATTATAAACAACTTTACGCGTGATTTGAAATGGCATCAATTCGGTCTATGGAAACAACCGTTCATAGGGGAAGTACATATGATTCAACAAAGTCGTCCTTTGCTAGAATGGCATATTCAAAAACGAATACATCAAATTTCAAATATTACTATTAAATATGAAACATTGGTTAAAGGGTTATTGGTAGATGCAAAGCTTAACAAAGTGTGTGGAGTAAAAGTTAAATATTTAGAGACAGACACACAAGAAGAAGTTCATGCAGATCTTGTAGTTGATGCGAGTGGATTTGGCTCAAAAAGTATAGAATGGCTACGAGAATACGAAATTGAAGTAAAAGAAGAGAAAGTTCGTATTGATTTATTTTACGCAACGAAAATGTTCAAACTTAAAGAAAATGAGGAGTTAGACTGTTGTAATATGCTAATGTCTCCGAGTTTCCCTGATAACCCTTATGGCGTTCTTATTCAAACGATAGAAGATAATCGTTATTTTGTTACTTTCAGTGGATACGCAAATGAGAAAGCACCACAAACAGATGATGAGTTTTATGATTTTGCTGAAAACCTATCAATTTCTAATGTTACAGACTTCCTAAACAAGGCTGAGGGAATTACTGATATAAAGACATACAAAATTCCTTATCAAGTACGCCGGCGATTTGATTTAGTGAATAATGTACCAGAAGGCTTATTAGTTGTTGGAGATGCGCAATGTCGTTTTGATCCCGTTTTCGGCCAAGGCGTATCAGTTGCTGCTATGGAGGCTCACCAGTTGCAATTACTTCTGCAAGGCAGAAAACAGCTTGATAAAACATTTACACAACAATTTTATAAAAAGACAGCTAATATAATAGAAACCCCTTGGGATATGACAACGACAGAAATATCACGTCACCCGCAGCTAAAGAGAGAATTAACTACAAAACAAAAATTTCAGCTATGGTATACGAAACAAATATATCGACTATCCGCAAGTAATTCTGATGTTTATATTCGATTAGTACGAGTGATGAATTTAATTCGTAGTCCATTTCATCTTTTTCATCCGAAAGTGCTACTATCTGTATTGCTTAATCGAAAGAAATAGCAGGAATATAATTGATTAAAAAAGAATGTATAACAGTTAGTAAATCAAGAAGGAGAATACGAGATGGAAATATACATAGAGCAACTAAAGAAACAAGATGTTAAGGATTTATTTACGTTTGAACTTACGAATAAATCTTTTTTTGAAACAATGGTACCAAATCGTGGCTCGAAATATTTTGAATTTGAATATTTCCAAAAACTACTAGACGATTTATTAATAGAACAAGCGGATGGAGATTCTTATTTTTATTTAATTCGTAATGAAGAAAAAGAAATTGTAGGGCGAATCAATTTAGTAGATATAGATACGGAAACTCGAATTAGTTCACTAGGGTATCGGGTCGGAGAAAAATTTACTAAAAAAGGAGTTGCAACAGCAGCCGTAAAATTAATTTTAGATGTAGCGAAAAATAATGAAATTACTGACATTTATGCTAAAACAACGACTAATAATCTCGCATCACAAATTGTACTAGAAAAAAGCGGATTTTCTTCTTATCAAAACGAATCAGATACAACATCTGTAGAATTAAATGGAGAACATGTGAAGTTTGTACATTATATTTGGAGAAATACTTCGCGCTTATAATAAGGAGGACTTATTCATGAATGATTTGCGTTATCCAATTGGCCAATTTACATACAAACGTCCTATAACGGAAGAAATGATTGATACATGGATTCAAGAAATTGAAGATTTACCTCATGAACTAACAAAGGCAATTAAAGATTTAGATCAGAAGCAGTTAGATACACCATATCGCGTTGGAGGTTGGACTGTACGCCAAGTAGTTCATCACGTCGTTGATAGCCATATGAATAGCTACATACGCTTTAAATTAGCACTGACAGAAAAGAATCCAACTATTAAGCCGTATAAAGAAGAGAAGTGGGCAGAGTTACCCGATTCAAAATTACCGGTAGATGTTTCACTAGTAATGCTAGATTCATTACATAAAAGATGGGTTAACCTTTTATATTCTCTAGAAATTGAAGATTTAGAAAAGACATTTAACCATCCTGAAACTGGTGAAACAAAACTTGCTGTTGCAATAGGACTATACGCATGGCATGGTCGTCATCATACCGCTCATATTACTTCTTTAAGAAAGCGTCTAAATTGGTAACATGGATATTATATTAGAGAAGGCGACAGAAACTGATGTAGAAGTTATATTTCAAATGCAAATAGACTCATTTAGCCCTTTATTACATAAATATAAAGACTATGAAACAAATCCAGCAAATGAAACTATCGAAAAAACTATTTGTAGAATAAATCAAGTAAACGGTGGCTTCTATAAAATAATAGTGGATATGAATCTTGTTGGAGCGATATGCATTTCACAAAAAGAAACACCCTCTAAATTTTGGATCAGTCCAATGTTTATTCATCCGGGTTATCAAGGAAAAGGAATTGCTCAAAAGGTGATTACATTAATTGAGGAAATGTTTCCTGAAGCAACGAGCTGGGAACTTGCTACTATTTTAGAAGAAGAGAAAAATTGTTTTTTGTATGAAAAGATGGAGTATAAAAGAACAGAAGTTATAAAGAAATTAAATGATAAAACTACACTTATTTATTACAAAAAAGAAAGGTAAAGCATATAAAACACGCTTTACCTTTTTATGTTATTTTAGATTAAATATACAAAAATGATGTATTTTCTTCCAAAATACTCGGGTTAGTAATTTCTGAAATGAATAAAAATACAAGAAACCACTACTTTGTCGTATATGTCACTAACGCTTTTTGAATGCTTAAAATACTATCGTCACCTTTAAATTCTTTCGTAATTGGATCCTCCATACTAGACACCCAAATTTTAAGTTCTGCATCTAAATCAAAATGCCCAGCCGTTTCGATGCTATATTGTGTAATACTTTTATAAGGAATAGAATGGTATTCTGTTTTTTTGCCGGTTACTCCTTGTTTATCTACTAAAATAAGTCGACGATTTGTAAATACGATTAGATCACGAATTAATTTATAAGCATGCTCTACTTTTTCATCGTCTAGCATAATCTTCTCTAAATCACGTTCTACACTTTCAGAACTCGTATTTGATGCATTTCCTAAAATACCGCTAAATAAACCCATATTAAATTCCTCCTTTAATATATGTGGAATGAATTACTTATATTGTAACATGTTACTCACAAAGATATTATGACATTACTTTAGTAGTTTCTGGTTATTGTTGTAATTAGTTTATATAACCTCATCTTAAAATCTTGTGCTAATATGAAATTAAGAAAAAAGAAGCAGAGGGATATAACATGAAGAATATCGGTTTAGTATTAGAGGGCGGAGGAATGAAAGGTTTATATACTGCAGGTGTACTCGAATATTTCATGGAAAAGAACTTATTCTTTCCGTATGTAGTCGGCGTATCAGCTGGAGCCTGTATGGGGGCAACCTATTTGTCACGTCAAAAAGGGAGAAATAAGAAAGTAAATACAGAACTAGTATCAGATTACAGGTATATATCTTATCGAAATTTAATTCGAAAACGTGAATTATTTGGGATGGACTTTTTATTTGATGAAGTACCTAATAAAATTGTCCCGTTTGATTTTCAAACTTTCTTAAACTGTAATGAACAATTTGTTATAGGGACGACTGATTGCGAATCAGGACGAGCTGTTTATTATAATAAAATAGAACATGGAAATGATATTTTAAAAATCATCCGTGCATCTAGCTCAGTTCCGTTTATAGCACCTGCTG
Organism: Bacillus sp. AFS012607; assembly: GCF_002558005.1. Lineage (NCBI taxonomy): Bacteria > Bacillati > Bacillota > Bacilli > Caryophanales > Bacillaceae > Bacillus > Bacillus sp. AFS012607. The sequence continues at coordinate 118,938 of NZ_NTVM01000011.1, read as the reverse complement.
TAGAATACGATAATCGTAAGTTGTTAGATGGAGGAATTATAGATCCTATTCCAGTTCTAAAAGCTCAAACTGATGGTTATGAAAAGAATGTAGTTATCATGACAAAACCAGAAGGATACGAAAAGCAGCGGAATAAATTTTCTAGACTGGCTAAAATTTTATATAGAAAATATCCGAATATCGCAGAATCTTTAGTAGAACATTATCGTTTTTATAATGAGACGATATCTTATATGAATCAAATAGAACAAAAAGACAACTTTTATGTCATTCAGCCTAGCGTACAGCTTCCAATAAGCGGAATAGAAAGAAATAAAGAGAAACTTGTTAATTTATATAACCTTGGCTATATAGATGCTCAATATCATTATGAAAACTTATTAAATTGGATAGAGAAATAAAGGAGGAGAAAGTTGAAGTTAGGAAAAAGGGTTATTTTTAATGAATTGCAGAAAATGCCTAGTCCGCTGTACAAACCGTTTCCTTATCGCGCTACAGCAAAATTGCAGCGAAACTTAGAAAGTAGATTTACCGAAGATAATTGTATAAACGCTGATTTTAATCATCATTGGATGCATACAGCAGCTACTTTAAATTCTGTACTAAATGGAAACGAACAGAACATTACGTTTCAACAAATAAAGTGGTTAAGAAAATCGTTTTTTGAGTGGTTTCCGCAATATCGTTTTCTAGAAACAGAAATTGTGAATTATCCCATTTTGTATAGAGATTTCATAAGTTATGAGAAGACCAGGAAGCTATTACTTTATTACCTTACTGAATAAAAGCGAAAACGTACAGGTTACATTACTTGTACGTTTTTTGTTCATAAAACATTCAATATTAACAATTAGTTTATATAGGAATTCTAATGAGAAGAAAGAAGTACATATAATAGAATGATACAGGGGAGGAGAGAGGAATAGCTGTTTTGCTTTAAGTTATTGTCCAACTCGAATACAGTTAGTTATTTATGTTAAAATATTTCGAGTGAAATCAAGCTTTTAAGGATTTCATTGAACATTAAACAAAACAAGTTAGCAACGTAGAAGGGATAACATTAACATGAAAAACGTATCAAATATAGATAAAGTAGAATCAATAAAATCTTTACAGTCAACAATTAGTAAACTTGAAAATGCCTTATCACAGATGACTCAAAAAGGATCAAATACTACTTTAGTGAAAAAAAGACTCAAAGCAGCTAGTATCGGCTTAGCTATGTTAGAAAGTGTTTGGAAGCAAGAAACTCATCATTATACTCAGGAAGATTTAGCAGAAGCTCGTAATGTTCTGATTGGTTTGCTTCCATCAATTGAAAAGATTTACGTTAAGTCAAAGCTTGGGAGTCCTCAAAGAACGCTTTTAGAAAGAAGAATAAAATCGTTTGAACTTTCTATTCAAGCAATAGACAATTATTCTAGTAAATAACTTATTTAAAGAGTCTTATTACAAAAGTGTAGCAAGACTCTTATATCATTCTATCAAAATTAAATATCCTTACTGCCACATTGCAGCAAAGGCAAAACATCTTGATCTACCTCATAATTATTCTCAAACTTCACATCTTCAAGAACATTTCATTGTCTTTAATAAAAATCCATGCATTAAGTAATCTTCAATCGCAAAAACACTCAATTATTTAATTTAAGAAAATGGAATACCGCCATGTATTGCTGTAGATCATGTTAATCAGCTAGAAGAACTAACTTTTGAAAACGATATTCCTCGCATTGAAAATCAAATTTCATCTATAAATTCTAATGCAACTCAACTTCACTTTTATATGGTAGCAGGACAACTTGAAAACAAACCTCTTTTAACGGCCAATAATCACTTGTATAGAGCTTTAAAAGATAAAGGGTACAAAACCACTTATGAAGAGTTTCAAGACGGTCATGATAGCGTGTGAGGGTGAAAAAAGTTATTTGATGGATTGAAAGCTTTGAAATAGATAAAAACCACACTATAAAATAAAAAGGAGAGAAAATCTATGAATCAGGAAGAACTCGATAAAAAATTAAAGAAACAAGAGATTTTAGTAAAAGATGAAAAAGTTTGGTCGTATACGTATGAGGATCATATTAGTTCTATCGTTAAACAAGCAGAACAGAAAGGAGCTTTTGATAATTTACCTGGTAAAGGTAAACCTCTTAATCTCGATAAAGATCTTTCTTACAATCCTGAAAAGCAACTTTATAGAACTTTAGCAAATAATCATATTTTGCCTAGGTGGATTGAGCTTTCAAAAGAAATTGAAGATTTAAAAGAAAGACTAAAAGAAAATACAAATACGGCAGAAGCAGCGGAATTAATTCGAACTATCAATAAAAAGGTTTTAGAGCATAATTTACTTTGTCCGACAAGCGCGCAAAAAATGAGGGTGAAAATGGATTTTTAACGATTTTCAATTAAGCTATCGCTTACTATATAATTAAGTTAGGCATTTTCAATTCGTTACTAAAGGGAGGCAAATGTAGTGAAGAATACGTATCAACTTCAAATTCCGAAAGAACTAGAACAGTATCGTAGTATTTTAGAAGAAAGTGTGAAACCGTATGTTAAAGTGTCTGGAACATTAGCAGAGACAACGCTTTTTGAAAGTAAGTTTGGTGGTTATCCGTATTTACCTATAGATCAAGAGCATCCTAAAGACTCAAATGGACAACCTATGATGCTACTTGCGCAGTTAAACTTTGAAGAAATGCCGCATGTTGAATATATGCCTCAAAAGGGATTGTTACAGTTTTTCGTAAGTCCTGAAGAAGATCTTTTTGGAGCAGATTTTGATCATCCCACAAGCCAAAAAGACTTTCGAATTGTTTATCATTCTACAATCACAGCGGATTTAACTAAGGTGATTACTGATTTTAGTTATTTAAACACTTTACATTTAGAGAATTTTATCATACCCGAAGCAGCAAAACTAAAGTTTGAGTTGGCATATCAACCAGTAACACCAAGAGATTATCGATTTGAAATGATTTTTAGTGATAACATTGATTGGGAAGAGATTGTTGATGAAGAAAATAATATAGAATTAGGCGAACTGTATGATGATTTATGTAAAGATCAAGGACATAAAATTGGTGGATATCCATTTTTCACACAGACAGATCCGAGAGAATGGGAAGAAAAATACCAGCAACATGACATATTATTGCTGCAAATCGATACAGACGATTCATTAAATATTATGTGGGGCGATTCTGGGGTTGCTAATTTCTTTATACGTAAGGAAGAGCTGTTAAATCTAGATTTTTCCAATGTCATTTACAATTGGGATTGTTACTAGAAGATATAAATAAATTAATAGCAAACAAAAAATCTTCCTGAAGGTGAGGAGGATTTTTTATGTTAAAAATAAGCGTTATGTTAACTAGAATAAAAAACAATGAGTGTAATGAAAGGCAAGCCTAAATAACAGAAATAACAACAAATAATGTAAAGTTGTAAAACGTGTGCAAATAGCAATAAGTTCATTAAGTAAAACATAAAATAAAATTACTAATTTATATTTTGTATAGAAATAATTTTTCTGTATAAAAATTTCTTGCCGATCAAAAATGATTTGGATTCGTTAAATCTTAAGCGATTATTGAGTAAGATTTGCTGTGATGAATTTATAACAAATAAAAACGATAAAAACCGAAGAAATTTGTTTAGATAAGATTTCATATGAATCTCACTAAAAATCTCCGTTCCGTCTCATTAAGTATAGTTTACTTGGTTTTTGATACCTGTAATCGCTTTGTCTCTATAACTACCTATAATATATATTATGTTAACTAAATTCAAATTATAAACTTATTATAAATAAGTCAGCTTTTGTGATTAGCCTCCCCTCGTTCTTTTTAATCATTCTGTGTGATGGATTGTTTAGTTGTTTGTTTTATAAGTTGTTGATGAAAATGTCTCCAGATATAAATTATATTTAAGACAATAAAAAATGCAATTCGTTTTAACTGAACGCATTAAACGAATTGCATTGATATGATTACGGATAAGTTCTTAAAATTAGTTTGCTATAGCAATTGCTTCAATTTCAATTAATAAGTTATCGTTAATTAACTTTCTAACTTCGACAGCTGAACTTGCTGGTGGATTCTTAGTATCAACGTATTGATCTCGTATATCTCTAACCATGGCCATTTGAGAAATATCTGTTAGGAAAAATGTTAATTTTACTACATCATTAAATCTTAATTCCGAAGTTTCTAATGCACTTTTAATATTTTCGAAAACTTGTCGCGTTTGTGTAGCTAAATCACCAATGCCAACTATTTGACCATCAGTGTTAATCGCTACTTGTCCAGATATGTAAATTGTTCGTTTAGCGTTACTAACTTCCACTACATGTGAATATCCAAAAGTTGGTGGCATCGTTTCTGGATTGATAAATTTCTTTTGCAAGGTGTCTCTCTCCTTTTTTATCAAGAAAATTGTAAAATCTATGTATTTACTATATTCAATCAATAAAATTAAGAATCCTTTATGATTTAAAAATAAAAAACCTTAGAATAGCTATCTTCATACCTATTCTAAGGTTTTTTAGGATTTTATATTTAGTTATCGCTAGTGGACATTGTTAAATTAATCTTTTCATAATCTCTTTTAAATTGATTATCATTTTTTAGCCAACGTTTGAAAGCCGATTCGCTTATTTCTAAATTTGAACAAGTTGTAGCATTACATTTATTTTTCATATATTCTTCAAGGAAATTTTGTTTTCTTTGTTTAACGGCAGTTTGAGTTTGTTTTAATTTTCGATCTTGTAATTGATCTAAACTCAGACTTTCTCTCTGAAACACTTCATATTTTCTATGCAAATAAATATCTTTGTCTTTATAAATCCAATTTGAAAATAGTTGTATTGATTTTCTTCCAGATAAAATAACGCGATAATGTTTGTTTTGATTTAGTAAATCGGCTCGTAAATTGCGATTTTGAAGAATTTGATGTAAAGAATTCATAAAGTTATATGATCCACCTACGAAATTAACTGTATAAGTTTCATACTTGACGTAACCATCCCCATCAAAATACCCACGAACAAAATGATGCAAATATTCTTCTGGTACAAAAGGAAATTCGATGTTAAATGATTTACATGGCATAATTCCGTGTATGTTCATAAGGTCGTCTTTTATTGTTTTGCTATTAATATTTAGCATGTATACGCTTGTTTTTTTTGTTTTGATAAAGTGGCTGGTTTGTTTTTAGTTCTTTTTTTATATTTTCTAAAATATAACTTTCTTTTTGAGATATACTGACACATTGATTTTCTTTCTGTATAACACCATCTGCTGCTATAAACCCTAAAATATAAGCCATATTGTTTGACCACGTTTTAAAGTAATCTTCTGTTATGTCATACTTTCTCTTCCAACTCCCTATAGCACGCCTTGGTACGTTATTGTCTGATAAAACCATACGAATATACCTTGCAGACACATTAGCAAGCACAGCGATTTCTGAGGTGCTCTTCCCTTCAGTATACAAATGCATGATTTCAGATTTTGATAGTTTACATTTTGATTTCTTTTTTCGCTCTATGTGCACTTACATCCTCTCCTTCCTTTCTTTTATTAGAGACATATTTTCTTCTATAACATACAACGAAACGTATGTTCTCTGTTGCGTATAAGAAGGAATTTACTAAATAAAAACAATTTACATGTACTTAATATTTGTCTTAGCTGCTGCTGTGCGATTTGTACTTTATAGATACAAATAATGAATTTGACGGATTTATGAAATACAAGGCATTTTAGATGAAAGGTAAAATAATATAGTTTAAACTACAAATAGCTACAATAACAACATACGTAAATTGTTAATCGTAAAAAGGAGAACGAATGAATAAGAAATATACAAATCAAATTCATACTGATATGAGTTTTAAACCGAAAGATATTATAAGTTTAATGACGGATTACTTTAAAATAAAATCAAAGCTGCGTCCTATAAAAGGTTTGCCTATCGTTTTATCAAATAAAGATAATGAACCGTTAGAGAGTGTTACATGGTTTGGCCATTCTGCTTCTCTTTTGAAAATAGAAGGTAAAAAACTGTTATTAGACCCTATGTTTGGAGATGCCTCTTCCCCATTTCCTTTGTTTAATAGTAAACGCTATAGTGGTGTTTTTTCTTTAGAACGTGATGACCTTCAAGAAATTGATGCGATTATCATTTCTCATAATCACTATGATCATTTGAATTACAAAAGTATTATGCAGTTAAAAGATCGCGCAAAGCACTTTTATGTTCCAACTGGAGTTGCACAATATCTTATTAAATGGGGTGTTTCGCCTAGTAAAATTAGTGAGCATAATTGGTGGGACGAAATTACGTTTGATAATATTAAGTTAGTATGTGCGCCTGCAAGGCATTTCTCTGGACGAAGTATGACAGATAGAGATTGTTCATTATGGTGTTCATGGCTTATCCTTGGTCAAGAGACTAAAATTTTCTTTAGTGGCGATAGCGGTTATGCCCCTCACTTTAAGGAAATTGGTGATAAATATGGTCCATTCGATCTTACATTGATGGAATGCGGACAATATGATCCGAGGTGGTCTGCGATTCATATGTTGCCTGAAGAAACTGTACAAGCTCATATTGATGTACAAGGAGAATTACTTCTTCCGATTCATTGGGGTGCTTTTACATTAGCATTACACGAATGGAGTGATCCGATAGAGCGTGTTACGAAAGAAGCTAACCGTTTAGAAGTTAAAATTACAACGCCTCAAATTGGCGAATCTATTACGTTAAAATCTACAAACTATCCTTCAACAGCTTGGTGGAGAGAAATTTAATTATAAATAGAAAAAGAGCGAACTCTCTTATAAGGAATTCGCTCTTTTTCTGTATTTAAACTTATTTCACTATATTTGATTTCCCGCTATCTAAAATTCTATTTGCTGGTACACTGGACATTTCAATCACTGTATTCATACTTTTATCATTTAGTTCAATGAGTTCGTTTTCGTGATTGATTTTCTGTAAATCCCACACCATTCCATGGAACTCGTTATGCTGTCCACTTACCTTTACAATACTTTTCGTTTTATTTGTAGGTTGTATTTGAAGGTTTGTAAATAGGTTACCACTAATTTCATTTGGCGTTGTTACATTACTATCCATAAAAATCATATTTACACAATCTTCGAGAGAGAAGTTCATAAAACGGTTGGCATTTATCCATGCATGTCCAGATTGTGGTTTCTTTGCTACTAATTTCACCCCAGTTTCCATGCCTACAACTTTTATATTTTCAAAATTAATAAATGAAATTTCATTTTCCTTCCCACCAGAATACAAAGAAATGCCGGTACCTTTATTCGTTTCTGTCCAATTGATAATATTTATATCTTTTATTTGTGTTTTGTGCCAAGTGTTATAATACTTATTTTTTCCGTCTAAATATATAACTTCAGAATTAAATTTAGGATCATCTATAGCTATATAAGCTCCTTCAATAGAAGCGTTTTTTTCTAATTCTAGAACTCTAAAATTACCTTCAACAACAAATTGTGTTCCATAACCAAATAATAACTTTACACCCTGTTTCACTACGATTGGTGACGTAATTTTATACTTCTTATCATCAAGCAATACTGTTTTAATTTTACTAGATTCTGCTTTATTAATAGCAGATTGTATTTTGTTTGAATCATTTTTACCTTTAAAGTCTTCTACATACACCTTATCATTTTTAGCTAAACCTTCTTTTTTGTTGTATTGATAAAAAGCAATAGTAATTAAAACGATACCTATGAGTAAAAAAATTATTTTCTTCATCACACTCATCCTCATATAAATTTTCTCCTTAGCTACTCTTCGAATAATCTATGGCTTTTATATTTAGGTGATAATTATTTTGCTGTGTATGATAGATTACGATTCTTACTTTTTATAATGGAATTATATTATCTATAGAGTTGTCCTGCTTAGCTAATTCTTTATTCCTATAATCTATTAATTTATGATTAGATAAAATAAAATTATGCTCTAATATTAATTCATTGTGGAGCACTTCAACTAAAAATTTAGGTATCATCTCTCCTACACCGTAATTATAGTCACTAAGAATCCAAGAAACCTCTTTCCAATCTAAAATTCCTTCTGAGACTTTTTTTGGAGTGTGATATGTAAATTCATGAAGTAACTCTACTAGATAAACATAAATACCGCCAGAATATGAAGAATCCTCCCATTTAATAATACCTTTAAATTGAATTTGGTCATACGTAACTTTTATATTAGTCTCTTCCTTTATTTCACGAATCGCATTTTCTAAAGGAGTTTCTCCCTTTTCTATCTTTCCTCCTACCCCATTCCATAATCCTTTTACCGGATCATATTCTCTATTTAACATAAGTATCTCTTCATTTCTTTTTATAAAACATAAAGTGTGCTTGTACATAATGTGATTCCTTCCTCCGTTTTTAATAAGCTCTTACTGGAGATATAAGATGGATTGCTGCAGATTGCTCTCCTGCTTCAATCAATATCGGTCTCATAGAACCGCCAAAGCTTAAAGTAATCGTTTCTTCTTTTATTGCTCTTAAAGCATCAACCATAAAACGCCCATCGAAAGATATATTTAATTGTTTTTCACCTTGAATCGCATCTATTTGTTGCGTTTCGGATATTTGCCCAATTTGAGAAGCGTTTGAAGAAATTTTAATTGTAGATTCGTTTATGATTTCTAAGTTAACATTGTTATTGGCCCATTCACTTGCTAATAAACTTGATCGGTCTACACCTTGTAATATCTTTTTTCTATCTATGTTAATAATCGTTTTAAAGTCATTTGGAATAAGGTTAGAAATATTAGGATATTTCCCTTCAATTAGTCTTGAATATAATGTAGTTGTTCCCAGCGTAAATATAATATGACTCTCTGAAAGGTAAATATATACGAATTCCGAATTGCTGTTCATTAATTTTAGAAGTTCACTAATGGTTGCGCTTGGTACAATACAATTTGCTTTTACATCTGAGGAAAGTCGCGTTTCACGTATCGCTAGTCTATGTGAGTCAGTTGCAGCACAAATAAACTTATTATTAGATAACTCTATATGCACCCCAGTAAGAACAGGTCTAGATTCATTTTTCGCTACCGCAAAGACTGTTTGTTTAAATACTTCAATCAATTGCTCTGTCTCTACCTTGATTTCTGCATGATTGTCTATAAGCGGTACATTCGGAAACTCATCTGCAGGAAATCCATTTAAACTTAATGTGATTTCTTCTAATTGTATCTTAATAATTTGCTCATTCTTACTTTTTATTGCTATATCACTTGGCATTTTCTTTATTATTTCAATGAAATACTTTGCAGGTACAACAATAGTTCCTGCCTTTAAAATAGTTGCAATTTTTTCGTCTTCAATTGAAACAGGAATGAATTTTTCAATAAAAATATTCGAGTTACTTGCAATTAAAGTAATTCCAGATTGATCTGCAGTTATTTTTATACCAGATAATATAGGAATTAAAGATTTTGTTGATATCGCTTTGTTAACTTCTGAAAGTGCTTGAGTAAATTGTTTGTGATTAACGATGAACTCCATGTTTTCCCCGCCTTACATGAGATAATATTTTTATGAAGATTGATGAACGATTGTTCCGTTAAAAAAATAAGGTACTGTTTCTTTCTTTTGTAATAAATCTAGTAAATGTTCTGGTATGCGTAAATACGGTGCTGCTATATGTAATTCCATCCAAGTAATCTCTTCGATTTCTTTTGGTCTTGATATATATGTCTCCCCGCCGATTATTTCGCCTAGAAAATTAAAGAAAATTGCATGATGATCTCTTTCCTCGAAAAAGGCTTCGCTGATAGAACAAATCCCTTTTACGTTTATATGTAACCCTGTTTCTTCTTTTACTTCCCGAATTACTCCTTCTTCTAAGGTTTCTCCTAATTTAACTGCGCCACCCGGTAATGTATAATAAGAACCATTTTCCCCTGTGTTTTTTACCATTAAGATCTTTTCATTAGTTTTATCGTACAAAATCGCGTATGTAACATTAACTTTTTTCATATGTACCTCCTCTATTTTTAATAAAAGGAATTTTCTGTCTTCTATCCATTCTACCATTAACTCCTTTTAATATATATAAGTTAGTTAAGTCTTGCCTTTACCGCTATTGGTGGAGTTAATAAGAATGGGCCACTGATATATAAAGAAAGAACGTATCTTAGGAAGATTATCCAAAGAACGTTCTTGAAGTTTTAGCATGAAAATTGATTAAATTAAAACTAAAATTAATAATAACCTCGCCTTGATTACATTTGTATTCCAAATACTAATGTTAACAAATTCTATATACTTTTTAGCCGTTTTTCTAAATAATAATGATTATGTCCTTTCGGATGATCTTCACTTACTCCAATTACTTTATATCCATGTTTCTTATAAAAATCAGGAGCTTGGAAACTAAAGGTATCTAAATTAATTAACCTACAACCTTTTTCAATTGCAAATTCTTCAATAAGCTTTATTAACTTGTTTCCGTAACCTTCATGCCTATATTCTTCAGAAACCCATAGAAAGTCAACGTGTACATGGTGCCAAAAAATTATTGCTGTTACCCCACCTACGATTTCTTCTTTTTCATTTCTTACTATGAAACTAACCTTTTCTGAAGGTGTTTTTTCTTCATCTGCGAGATATTTTTGATTATATTCAATTACTTTCTCTCTTATGTAATCACTATCTTCTTGTACCCACTGCTGTACTATTTTCATTTTAAGTGTCACGCTCCTTTTTACTTATCTATTCAATTTTATAATGATATTGTCCTGTCTTTAATGAGTTAGTAAAGAAGCAAAGTTAATGGAATAAAAAAGAGCCCTAACATGAGGACTCTTTTTAAAATTAAGCAACTTTCCGATGTAAATGTTTTAGTTCCTTTTTCTTTTCTGCAGTTGGTGGACGGATTAATATTGAAATAATGAAGGAAATAACACTTAAAACACCGATTATAATGAAAGTTGGTTGAAATCCCCCGAGTATCGCTCCAATAAATGATCCTGCAAGCGCACCAAATCCGAAACCTTGGTAGACAATGCCGTAATTTGTACTATGGTTTTTTAATCCAAAGAAATCTCCGACAATAGCTGGGAATATAGTTATATTACCACCGAAGCAAAAGGCGACACTTGCTACACAAGCAAAATAGATTCCGTAATTTAGCGGAATAAAACTTAAAGTAAAGACTGACAATCCTATAATAATAAACGTTGCAGAGACAATTTTCATTCGGCCGATTTTATCTGATAACGTCCCAAGAATGATTCTACCTACTGTATTAAAGATTGCAATCATAGCAACGGCGTTTGCAGCGGTTGCTGCGCTAAGTCCAACGAGTTGTACGCCGATATCTTTTACCATACTGATTAAATACAAACCACCCATACACGAGGTGAATAACATAAAAAATAGGAGATATACTTGTTTCGTTCGCATCATTTCACGCGGAGTATAGTCATTGTGTAATGTTTCAGTTACAGCATTACTTACAATTGCCTCACGTAAGAAGAACGATCCGATTAACACTAAAAGTAACACGATAATACCCCAATATAAGAATGCTTGTGATACACCAAGGTTATCGATAAGATTTCCGTTTATATATCTAAAGATTAAGCTGCCCATTCCATACGCTGATACAGATATACCTGAAATAAGCCCTTTCCGATTTGGAAACCATTTAATTAAATTAGATAGTGATGTAATATAAGCTGTTCCATCCGCATAACCAACAACGACACCAGCTAATAAATATAATAGTGGTAAAGAAGAAACTTGTGAACTAAGTATTAAGCCGAGTCCTAAAACAATTCCTGCAGTAGCAATAAGTTTTCGAAGTCCTAATTTTTTCTGCAACTTTGCTGCAAATAAAGTTGAGAATGATAAAGAAAAACTTGTTATGGAGAAAGTTATCGCTACTGAATTAAGATTCCATCCAAACTTACTTACAAGGGGTTGATTAAATAAACTCCATGTATAAATTGTTCCAAGGCCAATTTGAACAATGATTGTACCTAGAACAATTAGTAACGGATTTATAGAACTTTGTTTCATACTAACTTGTCCCCTTCTTTTATCTTGACATGAATTTTCACAGTTAGTATATCCATCATAAATTACAAGATACTGTACGGAAAATGGTAATTAAGTTCATATACACAAAAAGACACTTCATAAAGAAGTGCCTTTTGCAGGTTATATCAGATATTTCTAAAGAAAGCTTTGTTAAGATAAGACATTTTCAAATGCTTATGTATATATGTTATCAAATAATTTCTTAAATGTTATGAGACTTAAGACGTATTTTTCATTCATCATATAGTCGGATGAAAAATTAATATTCGATTTCATCAAAATCTTTCGGCTGCGGTACAGTTTGCATATTAGCTGCATCTTTAGGATCGCTATAAATTGCATTTTGCTCTGTATTTACATCTTTTATATTTTGCTTTTTATTTTTGTTCACTTTATCTTTCACTTTCAATCACCCCTTTTTGTTATAGGAGTAATTATGCCCTAATACGGTTACTAAATGTATCAGCGACTAAATTACTAAATTCACGTAAATAATATAAGTAATTATCACCGCCGTAGTTATATCTTTTATTATACATTTTTGCAACAACTACATTATATTCAGGTATTACTAAAATAGTCGGTCCAGTAATCCCTAATATTTGATACGACCCTTTTGGAATACGTTCACCAAGTTCGCTTAATTGTGCAGGCTCATTTTGGATGAACCAAAACACCCCATTTTGTGGTAGCTCTTTGTTTATAAATGTTGGACTCTGCAAACTCGTAGCAATTTTTATAACTTCTTTTGGAACGATTTGTTTATCATGTATCATGCCTTGATTTAGATGAAGATTGCCCCACTGCGCAAATTCTCTAGCTGAGACAAATAGATTTTTTTCAGTACCATCATTTACTGTACCAATTCCACTTATCGGGTCTTCATTTGGATTATTAATAATTTCAACCAAATTTTCATCTTGCTGTATTCTCCATCCTGTTTCTTGAAATTTAGCAGGTTTAAAAACACGCTCTTTTAACAATTCAGGAAAACTTTTGTTATATAGCTGATAAATAAGACGTGTCATCATTCTTACATTAATATCTCTATACGCCCATGATTGTCCCGGTTCAAATTCACGAAAAATTGTCCCGTCATTCGTTTCTTCTAATCCGTACGAATGTGTTACTAAATGTCTTATCGTCGTTTTACCAAGCAATATAGGATCAAAGTCTTTAAAATATTTTATCGCTTCATCATCAATAGAGTTTATTTTCCCCTCATAAAGCGCATACGCTATTATTAATCCTAAATAACTTTTTCTAGCAGAAGCAACGTTAAATTGTGAAGGTGCTGTTACTTTCTTGCTTGTAGATGTATTTGAGTGATAACCACTATAATGCTCTAGCACGATTTTATTATCTTTTATAATACAAAGTGCTGCAGCAGAACTTTGATTTTTTTCTTTTATATTTTCTACCCAAGAAATCAACTTTTCGTATGTATACAAATAAATCCCCCTTAACACTAATACAAAATTACAGCATGAAAGAAAAGTATAAACAGTATTTACACCTTTCTTTCATATAAAATATTAATGATGTACTATATTTAAATAATCCACCAGTTCCAGCAATTAAAGCAACCAAAACAACCAGCGCAACCTACGCAACGTCCACCACAGCCACCACATCTACCGCCGCCACAACCGCCACAGCGTCCACCACAACCTCCGCATCCTCCGCAACGACGTGCATCGTCTTGAATGTAGTAGTATGGATATTGACTTTGTTGTTGATCCCAATACACAACATTACCAGTTTGATAATCATTAAGATTTAATGTTTGTAGTTCATGTTGAAACTGATTCATTAAGAACCCCTCCATTTATAAATATAAATTCCGCCCAAATATTAAAGTTAATAAATTCTTGTGAACAAAGTAGAAACAAGACTATAGACTAAATGCGTACATCAACAAAATATGAACTTACACTAGGTGATGTACCTTGTTTTTCAGCCTATTTTCTTTATATTCATTCGATGGACGTATTTACTATAAATAAAGTGATTTAAAAATTACTAATCCAACAATTTAGTAGTTCATCACTTAACTTTCTTTCTAGTAATTCCTTCACTAAAGGCATTGGCATGATTTCATAATGATTTAAGGCTTCTTTATTACAATCTATCCATTGAAATGCTAAATGAGACTCGCTAGATTTCGGTGGTAAGTCCGTATGTAAATCTTGTGACTCTACTTCAAAAATGTGGTTAATTTCATGATGAAGCACTTCTTTATCTTGCCATTGATTTTCTATGACTCCTAAAAATTGTTGTATACTACAGTTTACTCCAAGTTCTTCTCTTAACTCTCTTATTAATGCATTCTCGGCTGATTCTCCAATTTCAACATGGCCACCAGGTAAAAAATAATGATGGCCAATATATTCAGCAACTAATAATTTTTCATCTTTTATCATGACTGCTCGTACAATATGATGAAATTTACTTTTCAATTGATATTCCTCCTAGTTATTCAATGTATAGTTGCTCAAAATAGTCATTTAGTATTGGTATAATATAAATCATAGGTGTTTCATACGGATGAATATCATTAATAACTTCAAGAGCATCTTTTACAAGTTCTCGTTTACACTTTATTTCAACTTTACATTCTTGCCCTTCGCATATTCGACCAATTTCTCCATTAAAAGGAGATGCCTCGTCTAAAGGTCTCCAATATCCTTTCACTGAACTATAGGAAAGACAATGGTCATATTCGCCCGTTTTACATGCTCCAATTTTATTTAATTCATCCCTTAATGTTTCAATATATTCTTCAGGAATGAACACTTCAATTTTCACTTCAGTAAATTGCATATTTCATTTCACGCCTTTACTTCCTAATAGTTAAACAAATAAACGATATACTTGCTCGCCATCATACTCCTGTTCTAATGATTTGAAACTGTATCGTTCATATAGTTTCTTTGCAGAGATATTATCTTTATGTACGGTTAATCTAATTTCTTTACACGATTTAAAAGTATTTTTTATTATATTAATACTTTCTTGTAATGCTGCTTTTCCATATCCATTACCTTGCTGCTTTTGATCAATAATAAATCCGTTAATCCAATACATATCTGATGTCTCTCTTACAACTGCATGCATTACAAAACCAACCATAAGGTCACCAACGTATATAGAGAATGGTATGTACTCTACATTGTCACCATCTGGTTTTATATATACTTTAGCAAGCGAAACTGCTACGGATGGAACAAATTTCAACTGATTTTCTTTAACTTGTAGCTTTAATGCTTCTTCCCAATTTTCTCTCGTAACAACCTTTAACTGGACATTCAAT
Organism: Bacillus sp. AFS012607; assembly: GCF_002558005.1. Taxonomy (NCBI): domain Bacteria; kingdom Bacillati; phylum Bacillota; class Bacilli; order Caryophanales; family Bacillaceae; genus Bacillus; species Bacillus sp. AFS012607. The sequence goes on along the minus strand of NZ_NTVM01000011.1, from coordinate 103,500 downwards.
ATTGTAAGCTCCTTTATCTAGAGGGATGTATTTTTATATTCAACGCATTGAAATAATTCCCTTTTTCGACAACAACTTATAACATGATTTTTATAAAATCTTGAATGAATTTTTGTTCATCTATTTCTAATGCTATATGGGCCCCTTCAGGTATAGAGCTAGGGCGGAAATCAGCAAATGTTTGTCCTTTCGTACCTCCGTATGTATCTACATTTACTGTACGATGCACAAATTCAAAAAAACTTGGATTTACTAATCCACTTATTGCAACCACATCATGTAGCAAAGGTCCTTCGATAGATGGATTAAGTTTTTGGTATGCAGATAAATAGTAGTCATACATTGGTTTCATTATCATATGAAATGGATTCTTTGTATTAGCTTGAATATAGCTAAATACATTTGGTGTTAACACAGCTTTGTTTGTTACATTTAAAGGGAATATTAATAAATTCTTTGCTTGATGGAAAACAATTTTACTTGCTATCGGATCTCCATACACATTTGCCTCTGCTAACGGCGTAACGTTTCCTACTTCTAAAAAAACACCACCCATGAAATATATTGCTTTTACATTTAGCATTAAATCATTCCATAAATTAAAAGCAATTGCTAACGAGGTAGATCTTCCTACATCAACAATCGTTAAATCTTTTCCGTACTTTACAAGAATCGCAGCGATACTACCAAAATTGTATATTGGAATAGATAATACGCTTTCTGGAACATGGATGGGCCCTAATCCTTCTGCTCCGTGAATTTCAGGGTAGTACGTAGTAATTTCTTCTGTAAGTGGTTTTGTTGCACCACTAATGACAGGAATGTCTTGTCTATTTGCTAACTGTAAAATATACGCTGCATTATGTGCAGCATGTATATGCTCAACATTTCCGTATCCAGTTACAATACCTACAATTTCAATTTCGGGATGCAGTAAACCATACATAATGGCAAATGAGTCATCAATACCTGGGTCTCCGAAAAATAATACTTTTTCCAAGAAATACTCTCCCCTCATAAAAACATAGAGTCATCAATAACTATGTATATGAAAAAAGCAAGTATATCTATGCGGATTTTAGAATGGATAATGTTCTACAAAATATTAAAAAGGAACTAGCGTATGCTAATTCCTTTCTTAAGTAACCATTCTCAAATTTAATTAATTATCGTATCCTTCATAAATTGCATCATTTATTTGATTTTGTATTTTTTTATCATCAGGTACAGGTTTCCACCAATTTCCTGTAATAAATAACATAGTTAATAAATTATAACTATCACTAAAATAGCTTTCTCTCTTATTCTTCATCCAATCCCAACCGCTATTTACCCACTTTTGATTATTGCTACTCGTTATACTTGCAGCAATAAACGGTGAAACAAATACAGCAGTTGAATAACTACCAATATTAGATCCATTTAATTGATAACCATCCACAATTTTAGAAGGATTTCCATTCGTTTTATTTTGAATCCATGAAGAGACTTTATCAGAAATGACTTTACTTCTTTTCTCGCCGTACATCGCATAGTCCATTACAATTCTCAATGGTACCCGACTAGCATTGTAATAATATGCATTTGTATATTCTGACTCCTCTAAGAAGTCTTTAGGTGCGGGTTGTGGTGGATTTTTTACAACGAAATCTGAAATAAGTCCTGTATTTGGAGAGTACTTATTACTAAATTGCGTATAAACATCGTACAAATTATTAATAACAGTAAGCCAAGTTTTATCACCTGTAAATTCATAAAATGCTCTGAGGTGTGAAATCATCCAATCAGATGGTCTCGTATCAAGTGAACTTTTAGAATCCCAATCTCCTAAATTTAGTCGGTTATTATTTGTAACATTACTAGCTTTAATACCTTTTGTAATCATGTCTTGTGCTTCTTTCAAATAATTAACTGTTCCATTAGATCCCCACTGCTTATGAGCAAGAAGAAGAGAATACGCAATATCTAAATCCCCATCAGTAGCAGAATCAAAATGACCTTGTGCTTTTTTACTATCTGCAACAACCCATCCCATTAAATTAGGATTTTGAGAACTTTTAAAAGTTCTTGCTGTTTTAAATAAACCGTCATAGATTTTTTGAGCATTCGAATCATAACCAGCCATTAATACTGTAATTATCATCCCATACCCTTGACCTTCTGAAGTTCCAAGTGGCTTAAACCCATCCGCATCACCTGTAATCTCTCCTTTTACATAATAACCACCAGGTAAAGAAGATAAATCATTTTTCAAATATTTCTTTTTCCAATTATCGTAGTAACTTCTTACAGAAGCATTTAAACTTTCCTGTGTAACATGAGTAGGTTTTATAACACCTGCATAATTAACTTGCTGGGGAAATGGTTTCATTTCCTTTGCAGCAGCTACTTGTTGATTAACTACGGGAATAGAATTTTGTACTGAATTGTCCGTTACATTTGCTGCGAAACTAAAACTAGAAAAACTAGCTAGACCGATTCCTATAATAGAAATACATGTGAAAATATTTCTTTTTCCATTCATTATGTTGTCATCTCCTTTTAAAATGCTTACTACATAAAATGTAACATACAATATTTAACTGAAATACAAAATATTATATTTATCAACATAAGAAAAAAACTATATGAAAAAGTATCATAAAATTATTATTGAATTACGTTATACGGATTGATTATTTGCTAAATTCCTATGTTTTTCTTTTCTTAATACTGGTATATGAGCAATCAAGATACCAAGTATAGTAATCCCTCCGCCAATTATCGAAACTAAAGTTGGCACTTCTCCTAACCATAACCAAGCAATAAAACATGCAGTTACTGGGGTTAAATATAGAGAGCTTGTTGCCTCAGCAGCACCAGCATGAGATATGATATAGGCCAATGCGATATATGGGAGTACTGTTGGAAATAAGCCTAAATATAAAACACTCACATTCACTTCAAGAGGAGCTGCTAGTATTTCTTGATACATTCCCGGTAAGAAAATAAGCATACATACAGTACTAGATAAAATTGTATATATGGTAAATGGTAAGAAGCCGTACTTTTTTAAGTAAGAAGTTTGGAAAACAAAATATAGGCTTTCTGAAATTGCTGCAAATAATATAAATAATCCCCCACTATTTAATTGAATACTATCTCCTTGACTAAATGATATGAGAGCAATTCCTATAAAACTAATTACACCACCGATCCAACCATTTAATTTCATTTTTTCGTTTAAAAATATAGAAGCAAGAATTGCCGTTACTATAGGTGTGACCGAAACAATTAAACTTGCAGAACCAGCATTTACTGTTTTTTCGCCGTAGTTTAATGCAATGTGATAAAAAGTGAATCCTAAAGCACCGAACATAAAAATTGCTGGGATATCCTTTAAATCCGGTAGCCGTAACTTGTAGATAAAAGAAAACAACAGAAGTATAAATGAAGCGATTAATAAGCGTAGTAAAGTAAGATGCTCAGGTGTATAAGATTCAAGCCCCATACGAATTGCCGGAAAAGCAGTTCCCCATATAAGAATCGTAAACGCGTGTGCATATATAATGCGTAAATCCCATTTTTTATTATGCATGTTTTCTCTCCCTTTCTAATAAACCAACCATTTTTAAATTACCAATTATTTCTTTTCATCATATTTAATAGTTGATACAATGTCTTCAACCAGTTATTTATCGTAAAAACCAACCACTTGGCATTTTTAAATTGAACGAGGGAGTTTTTTTATGACAACGAATAAAAAACTGCCTAAATATCGGCAGATAGTAGATTATATGAAAGAAAAAATCGAAAACGGAGAATGGCCGATCGGAAGTAAGATCCCTAGTCAAAGGCAGTTAGCAAAATTATTTCATGTAAATCGAAGTACTGTAATAACTGCGCTCGATGAACTTATGGCAGATGGCTTAATTCAAGGGAAAATCGGAGCAGGAACAGTTGTAACAAATAATACATGGTCATTATTAGCGACGAATCCCCCGCCTGATTGGAGTGAATATGTAAAAGCTGGTATTCATAAACCTAGCAAGTTAATGGTACGAGAAATAAATGAAGCAGAAGCAAATAAAACACTTATCCATCTTAGTAAAGGTGAACTTGCACCTCAAATTTTCCCGCTAAAAACGATGCAGTCCATTATGAAAAATGTAAGTGACGAATTAGATTATTTCGGATACGAAGAACAAAAAGGTTTTTTACCGTTACGTGAGGCAATAAGTAACTACGTAAAATCATTCGGAATACATGTATCACCGGGTTCTATATTAATCGTCTCTGGTGCATTACAAGCATTGCAATTAATATCAATTGGTCTTTTGCATAGAGAATCAACTGTTTTACTTGAACAACCTTCTTACTTATATTCACTTCATGTATTTCAATCAGCAAATATAAATTTATCTGGTATAGCTATGGATCATCACGGTATTTTACCTAACGAATTATTAAAACGCATTAAATACAGTCAAAAGAAAAACATTTTATATTCTATTCCTAGTTTTCAAAACCCAACTGGGATATTAATGTCTCAAGAACGAAGAAAAGAAATAATAAAGATATGTGAAAAGGAACAGTTACCTATTATTGAAGATGATATTTATCGTGAGTTATGGATTGATGAACCCCCTCCAGCTCCTTTAAAATCAATAGATAAACATGGACATGTATTATATGTTGGTAGTCTATCTAAAACACTTAGCCCAGGACTTAGAATTGGATGGATTATTGGACCTGAACCAGTTATTGAAAGATTGTCAGATATAAAAATGCAAACAGACTATGGATCGAGTTCGTTATCCCAAAGAGTTGCTGCTGAATGGATAAAAAAAGGTTTTTATGAAGAACATGTTGCAAACGTAAGAATTCAACTAAAAGAACGAAGACAAATCATGATACGGGCTTTAAATAAGTATTGTGCAGATATTGCAACGTGGGATATTCCTAGCGGCGGATTCTTTATATGGCTAAAGGTTGTACCTAGCATTCCGATGAAAAAATTATTTTCAGAGGCACTATCAAAAGGAATTCTTTTAAATCCAGGACGTATTTATGAAGAAGAATCAGAACCGTACATTCGTTTATCATATGGATATGCTTCTCCAGAACAAATGACTAACGGGGTTAAATTGCTGAGTGAATTAATCCGTAAGCTAATGGCATAATAAAAACTCCTCTTTTTCTATAGAGGAGTTTTTATGTATCTTATTTACCACAACCGCATTTCCTGCCCTAACACAATAAGTCCTTCATAAGGATCTCCTTCAATGTTTAATACTTGAGCAAAAGCAGGTTCTGTTTTTATACCGTTCTCTTTTAAGCGAAGAATTTCTTCCCTTATATGTGGATGCTGCATTAATAGCATGTGCTCTACTATCATATGTCTATATGCATTTTGGTTACGCACTGGCTTAGGCTGAGCAAATAATTCAAATTCAAAACCTTCGAATTCAAAATTCACCTTTATCGATTCAGTACCTTTCATTTTTTTCTTTTTTATATTGAACCCTCTATAAGAACCATATAAAGACCTCATTTCCTGCTCAAAAACATCAAAGTTATGTACTTCCATTACTATATCTAAGTCAGATTGGAGAGTATCAATTCTTATAGGGATTGTCCCGCAAAGAACGGGACTATACAAAGCTAAATCCTCCATTATGTTTAGTTTATTTAAAACATCATATACCTTTTGTTGTTTGTCATTCCCTGATTGTAAATATGTAATAGATGTAAACATGGAAGTCTCTCCTTCATTTCACGTAATACGTGGCTCACTAAAATCAAGAAAAATTTGTCCGTTTAAATTTGTTCTAGGATTACCTTTATTTCAATATATTAAGGCCAACAAACAATATGTTTCAACTTTTCTCCTATACTGCAATACTATAAAAATAAAAAAGGAGGAATTATTATGAGCATTTTTAACATTCTTTTAACCATACACATACTATTTGGAACAATATGCTTAATCACTGGTATTGTAGCGATGGTTGCTCAAAAGAAGAAAGGAAAACATACTGAATGGGGCGAGATATATCATGCATCCTATGTTGTCATTACCCTTACGGCAATAATATTATCCATTATCAACTGGGATAAAATCGCATATTTATTTTATGTAGCAATCTTCTCTTATTCATTTGCAATTTATGGATACCTCGCACGAAAAAAACGTTGGAAAAATTGGCTCCATCACCACATTAGAGGTATGTTAGGTTCTTATATAGGTGCAGTCACCGCACTTTTAGTAAATGTCGGCATCCATATTCCCATTATAAATTTACTTCCGCCAATATGGTTTTGGTTTTTACCCACATTAATTGGTATCCCCCTCGTAGCCAGTGTATCAAAAAAATATAAAAAGCGTAGTTAAAATTAATTACATTTTGATTACTTTCTGATTATTAGAATGAAAAATTATACTCTATATATTACGAATGATATTATGAGCACTCGTCCTATGAACATCTATAATAAAATGCCGCCCAACAGGACGGCTCTTATTTTTACTTTACAAATGTAACATATTCACCAGAAACCCATTGATTTCCACCAACATTATACCAACCATCTTTATATCCAAACGATTGATATTTTGCACCTTGGTACACATTTTTCACAATACCGTAATTTGTTCCTGGTCCGGTACGAACACGCAATACATCCGCTATTATAGTAACTACGCCTACACCATCGTTTGATGATTGTGAAGTTGCGGGTACATTTCCTCCCGTATAACGAATATATGATGGATCGTTATAAATCCACTGATCGCCACCTAAATTTAACCAGCCATTTGATTGCCCAAATACTTTGTAGGACTCTCCTTTCCCTAATTGGCGAATAACACCATATCCAGTACCAGGTCCTTTTCGTAAATTTACATTGCTACCGTTAATATAAGCTACCCCTACACCATCATTCGTTGGAGGAGGAGTCGCTACGTTTTGAGAACCTTTTCCAAAAGTATCCGTTCCATACCCTTTGTAGTTATATTGCAAATGCGGACTATCCACAAATCCTTTCCAGTCACCGCCCCATTCAAAGCCAATTTGTTTAGCATAACGAATTGCTGATGCCCACGGTTCTTTATTATAGCTATTCCAATCTTCTGTACCATTCGACTGAATTGGAACAAAATCTAATGCTTGTCCTACTAAGTGATATGAGCGCATCGTTTGCGATGCTCCTTTACGAACATATTCACGTTGTTGCTCGACCGTACGGATTGTTTCGTAAATTAACACTTCAATACCATTGTCAATGCAGTACTGATACCACTTAAAAGCGGTAGCTTTCGTATTATCCGCTAATTTATTCAGATTACTTACATTTCTATTGTGGTATTTCAATATGCAACATCTCCTTTTCTATTATCATATGCAAAATTCGTCTCATGGGTTGTACATATACCTAGAACGATACGAAGTACAAATACATAAGAAGCCAATTCATCTAAAAAGGTTTTCACTTCTAGCTTCAAACTTTGTAAACTGAAATCAAAGCAATAAAAAACCACAACCTAGGTCTTCCAGTTGCGGTTTTTGGTATTTTCTTTTGATATGATACATGCCTTCTTGCATTGATAATCCTAGTATACAGGTTGTGTAAATTTTCCCTTTATGAATAACACTACTTATTCATGATTTTTCAAATCCAATATTGAATGTAAATGATCTGGATAATTGGTAAACATCCCGTCGACTCCCCATGCAAGTAACTTTTTCATATCATTTTCATTATCTACTGTAAATGGATGAACTTCTAATCCACTTTTCTTTATTTTCTTTACATAATCTGAATCGATATATTTGTAATTCATACCAAGACCTATGCAGTACATTTTATACTTTTCTATCTCTAATTTTGTTAATTGAACTGCTTTTTTATAAGGTAATAATTGTACTATGGATATATTACTATTTAAGCTATGAATCTTTTGTAGACTTTCTTCACTAAACGATTGAATAATAACTTTATCCTGTATTTCGTAGTAATTAATAATTTCTAATAATTTTTCTTCCATTCCTAAATATTCATCAGGTGATTTTGTTTCGATATAATAGTTCGCGTTATGCCCAAACGTTTCAATAATTTCTTTTAATGTTGGGACTTTAGCATTTTCAAATTCTTTCTTTGCTAAGTTCGGATATTTTTCATTAAAAAAAGAACCTGCATTTAGTTGCTTTATTTCTTCTAATGTATGCTCTTTCACTAGCCCAGTACCATTTGTTGTACGATTTAAGGTTTCGTCATGCATAGCCACTAAATGTCCATCTTTTGTCATTTGGAGGTCAATTTCTATATAATCTCCATTCATTTGTTGTCCTAATTTATATGCTGCTATTGTATGTTCAGGTGCGTACGCAGAAGCACCTCTATGTGCGATATTTTTTATATGATTTGATTGATTAATAGCTTTAGTATACTTATGTTCATTTATTTTCTGAAAAACAAAGATACTTATTACTATAAAGGCACAAATTATTGTAACAAGATATATCTTTTTCATAACGATTTATAAGCTCCTATATAAAGACGATTTAACTAGAATGATTTACTCAATTAAATGTCGATTTTCCAATACAGTCATTTTACCGATAGCTTGAAATCCCGATTTTTTATAAATATTGATTCCATCGTGTGAAGCTTGTAATACACAATAAGTATTTTTAAATTTTTGTGCTTCTTGCAGAAGGAAATTGAACATAGTAGATCCGAACCCTCGTCCTCTCATTCCTTCTTTAGTTGCTATGTCATAAATACCAATACTATCTTTTGAACATATCAATGAACCAACAGTTACGACTTCACCTTCATATAACCCTAAAAATAATTTCAGATTCTCACTGTTACATATATCAAGATTAGAAATTTGATTATAGAATGCTTGTACATGTATACCTTCTTCTGATGTGCCGAATAGATGAGCTAACGTTTCTCCAAATTTATTTATTTGTCCAGGGGAAGCTGCTTGTTGAATAGTAAAACTTACTGGCATGTTTATTGTTGGGGAAATTGTTTTTAAGTCTGCTACCATCGCAATATTCTGTTCCACTTCTTTTAAACCGATTTTAATTAACTCACTTTTTATATCCCGCTCTTGCTCCTCATCCCATAACCAAACACTCATTGGAAAATTTCTTTGATAATAGTATTCTACCTCTTTATATAATTTCTCGATCCCTTCCGTTAAATTATTGTTTAGTAGAGTGATGATATTAAATGTATCGGCAGGTAATCCACAATCAACAGCAATATAATCTTTCGTTTTTTTTATACTCATTCCGGGCACAAATTGTGCAATATATGAAGTTTTAAATGCAAAGTTATCTAGTAATAGTTGTTTATAATTCATCAATAGTTCTCCTTTTCATAAAAAGTAACACTCGAATTTTTCTATATTAAATATAACATATTAGAAATTTACCATTTTCTATAAAAAGTACCTCTTTAAATTGTGCTCTATAGTTTAAAATAATTAAAAATGATATAACGTTGTCGGAATGAAAAAAGTGGTATATAATAAATATTAACATTACTAGTAATTATTTTAGGTATTCCTAGAATAAAGGAGCGATACATATGAAAATTACTATTTATTTCGGAAGTCATGAAGATCAAGATGTTCGTACTATGGACTGTCATTTAGATGTAGAAGATACAGAAGAGATTGTTTCTGTATCATAATATAAATAGTTAGGGTAAACCCTATTCCTTACAGCGTTTAAGGCACCTTTTATAAGGTGTCTTTTTTGTTATATTTTCATCAAAAACCCTTTACTTTATAGCGTTTTAATAGTAAAATATAAATATACGAACAAACGTTCTTTTATTTTAAACGTACATGAAGGGATGATTTTAACAATGGCTCCATTAAAGCGCAGAGGAAGAAAAAAGCAAGCACCTATTATTTCAAATACAGGCTTTATCGGCTCTGTCTTTATTGATACATTGGAGTTACAAAAGAAATCCTATTATTTCGCTCGTAAAAAACTTCAAATTGTTCATCACGTATTAGATGGTCTCTCTGGAGCAACAAGTGCTTTATTTAAAGAACATAACATTTCAGCATACATGTCATGTGTGTATTTACATAAACAAAAGAAAATTGGTTTTGTTCTTTCAACGAAACCATTTGAACAAAGTGATGGCGTTGCTTATTTTGTAAATTATTTAATCGAAAAGAATTTTTACGGCGACCATGACGAAGATGTAGAATATCAAGAAGTATTTAATACAGGTTTTATCGGTGTAGTATTCGCTGATTTGTCTAGTATAGATCGCTTTAATTTCGAGTTTGAAATGGGTATGCTAACGAAATTAATGAAAGATATGATTATTCCGGTTAAAGAACTCTTTTTACGCCATAATGTACCGGCTTACATCTCCACTTCTCATTTAGAAGAACAAAACAAATTAGGTTTCGTTCTCTCTGTAAAGCCATATGATGAACGCGCTGAAGCTGATTTATATTTTGAAGCGTATTTAAAAGAACGAGGATTATTTATTGGTGATGAAGAAGATGATATTGATAAAATTGTTATTAGAAAAACAGCTGAATTACGATAGAAAAGCGCAGGATGCTGATCCTGCGCTTTTTATAATTTATGAAACTGATTTACCAAATAAACGGTATTAGTTTTTTTGTATTCTGTTTATACACTGTAAATTGTTCTCCATACTTTATCTGTAAGTAAGCATCAGATTTTGGAATATAATAAATACAAAGAACAGGCCTAGAGATATAAACAAACTATAAATATTGCTAGAGATAAATGCTAAACCTAACACCCAAAGGCAATCCCCCAGATAATTAATATGAATCGCATATTTAAATAAACCGCCTGTATATAGCTTACCTTGATTTACAGGATTATCTTTAAAGGATTTTCTAAGTAGCTCTGAAACTGTGTTTAACATACTTCCTCCTAAAAATAATATCCAACCTATTGTAAGTAATATTAAATTAGGATCCTGATTACTAGTAATCATTAAGATTGGAAAACCTAAATAATAAATTCCAAAAGCAATACTGTTCATAATGGCTTCTTGCCATGAAATCCCTCTAGGCAACCATATAAACATCATAGCTGTTAATCGTAAAGTGGTGATAATTAAAGCTATAAACAACCCTATTGAAATGCCTTGTTTGAAATAAGTAATGAAAAGCAAGTAAAACGCAATGATTAGATAGATAATCTCAGTAACTAAAATTAATATTTTTTCTTTTATTGTTGGCCGGTTTATACCATACATTGTGATACACCCCTTCCTTTATTCATTTTATAGGAAAATATACTTCTATGATGTTATTCTCCTCCTGTGTGCTATAAGGATTCGTTTTATAAACTTCAAACGGAGCGCCATTCAGTTTATAGTTATTTTCTTCAATCCAAACATGTAGCTTTGTATGAATAAAAGGTAATTCTTCGTAAGAACCAATAAGCGTAGCCATTGCGCAAAGACCGGGATTAAACACTTTTGTTTTATTAGTGGCTTCTGCAAGGGGAATCGCAATTTCTACATCATAATTTTCAGGTACATATTCTGAACTATGGAATATAGCAAGTGTTTTTGCACTAGGTAATAAATTTTCAAATGAAATTTTACTAAACAACTCATTAAAGTGTGTTAGGAAATCAGCGGTATTAATTTATTTTCGCTGAGATAATATATTATAGGTTAAGTGATTTACAAGATTAATCTCAATATGATTTAAGTAACCTATGTACTTTAACTGGAGAGGACTTGTACTACGCGTTCATATAAATTTTATAGACGTTAAGGATTTTGTTTTATGGGAAGTGTTCTTGCTATGGAATCGGAATTGTAAATATAGATGAACGTGATTCAAATCAAAAAAAGGTACTCCTAGAAGTACCTTTTTAACTATTCTATATGTGCGAACGTTTTCAAAAATTATTGGATATAAATTGACGTACGCATTGTATTAAATGGCGCGTTTATAGATGTTTTTTGGTATTCAAATGTTCCTTGTTGATGTCCAGACGCATCCCATTTGTAATACCAGCCAACGATTGGTTTTCCGCCGATTATTGTGGATCCAATACTTTTTACATTAGAACCATTCATTTTAGTAAACGGATTTTGACCGTATCCCATCTCTTTCGTTGTAATATATAAGTATTTTCCCCCGTGGTTACGTGTTGTGCTAAAGCTGTTTTGGTTAATTGTTTCTACTCCGCCCAGCTCAGACTCTACTTGTACGACGTTTAGTGAAGTAAGTGGTGCTGCTGGTCCAGCTGAAGCTTCTGTTGCCATCCCTAATCCGACGAACGCTGTGATTGCTAACGATGAAATCCCTAGTGCTGCTTTTTTAAACATAAAAAACATCCCCTTCCATCTATTGTTTTCTCTTTCATTGTCAATATAATCCTAATAATCTTATATGTAAATAGATTGTAACTGCAGAAATAAAAGGTAGAATATTCTGATTTATTAGCATTTAAAAATATGACTTCAACTTTTTTCGTTAAAGATAGTCATCAATCTCTAACTACTCTAACTACCTAATGACCTCAAATAAACGCTATTCAAGTCATTTTAAGAGGTACAAAAGACCTTATAGTATATAAGGTCTTTCCCAACACTCTGAAAAAACCCGTGAATGATTCACGGGTTTTACTTTAATAACTAATTGCTATTGTTCCCTCACCTGCATGAACCGCAAATGAAATTGGTAATGGATATAATTTGAAATCTATTTCGGGGAATGCTTGTTTAATATCTGCAATCCATTCTTCCGCTCCAGCTTTATCGTTAGCATGGAACATATGAAGTACTTTTGGTAATTCTTTTTCAAGTTCATTTTTAATATATTCTCGACATTTTTGGATTTTACGAACTTTCTTTTCAAGTAAAAGCTCTCCACCTTTTACTTCTAGTATTAAGTTCACACTTAATAAACTTCCAAGTAAAAATTGAATACCCTTTACACGACCACTCGCATATAAACCTTTTAAACTCTTTGGGAATACATGAAAAGGTCTTCTTTTTTCATCTACTAATGTTTTGTGTATATCTTGTAAAGTCATACCATCATTGTATAACGATTTCGCTTTTCTAATTAATTCATCCATTGGATAACTTGTTGTTTCACTGTCTAATACAGTTAATGGAAAACCTGCCATTTCTGCAGCTAACTTCATATTTTGATAGGTTCCACTTACTTTTCCGCTAATAGCAACTGCAAATCCTTCTTCATATTCTTCTTTGCATTTTGTAAACAACTCTACCATTTCCCCAATATTAGGTTGTGAAGTAGTGACTGTTTTACCTTCGTTTAACGCATTATAAACCCGTTCACGTACACCTTCTTCACAATCTTTGTACGAAATTCCATCAATAATAACTTCGATTGGGATAACAAAGTTATCTCCTTCTGTTTTAAAATTCGCAGTTGTACTATCAGTAATCCAAGCAACACGCTTCATGTTGTTCCTCCCTTAATTCAATTCCTCTTTTCTAATTTTTCTATATATTTATGTTATAAAAAGAGAATATCCCTGTAATAGTAACAGGACTTTATTATTTTGGCTATAGTAGATGTATATTAAATGTGACTATTTCTTGTCTATTCCACAAATAAAAAGAAAATCAAGGAATTTGCTCGATTTTCTTCTTATTCATATACTATTTAAAAGTTTCATTATCTAAAATTACAACATAATCATTCGTTAATCTTCCTGCCTCTTTTGTATAACTAACAAGCCTTTGTATATTATCACAGCAAATTTTTGCTCCCCATACGAGTAACGGTACGCCAATAAAATCGATATGGAACCTTCTAGAAAACAGACCACCAAAAGTCATTGGTAAAGGTACGGTTGGTGATGTATTAGAAAAAATAATTTTTTCATGACTTTGATAATGTTTTTGCAAGATTTCTCCTAAATGCTTCATCGCTGGTACAACAACTTTTGATGCGCCACATCCAATCGTATATACAGGATGACCGTTTTCGTCTATTCCATGAAAAATAATTTTTCCCATATCTTCTGTTTTCAATTTATTAAAGTAATCTACATTCAAAATTTCTTCTTTTGTTAACTTACGATCCGTTGGTAATTTATTTAAATGATATGCTGCAGCTAGTGATGTTGTATGTGTACCGCCGAAGTCTGTGTAAATGTATATCATATTATCATCCCTTGTTGTAAAAGTTCAATGTTATTTAGTATTACCGTTCGCAACAATGTTAAACAAGGGATGCATGTATTTACGCTTTTTGTGTTAATTCATTATATTTTTTCCAAATATAATAACGTCTACTAATTACGGTGCCTAATGTAATACATAAAAAGGCATTTGTTACAACCATTAGTGTCTGGTGCGTGCTACCAGAAAACATACTTTGTTTAATAATAATTTTTGCTCCTAAAATAACAAGAAGAATTATTGTACTTACCCAATTTCCTTTCCGTAGTACATGACCCGTTTCACTATCTAATCGAAATGTTAAAGCTTTCCCCCGTATAATTCCAATACCTAAGCCAATTCCAAGCATTACAAAAAACAGTAGTCCTTGCAGCAAAGTTATTTGTCCCATACGAATAATGGACTGAACTGTTACAAAGCACAACAAAGCCGGAATGAGCCAAATACGGTTTATTTTCACTTTTCGTTCTTTACTTTGCATCAAAACAATAATAAGAACAACAAGTAAAATATCCATTTAGAATCCTCCTATAAACTTGTTTATCTTTAAAGATTATATTCTCCTCTTTTCATTCCATAATTGAAATACAATAGCTACTTTCAAGTGTAAGATGGAAAATGTGAGTTCTCATCAGCCTTAAGCATTATTTATAAAAATAAAAAGACGTACTTTTTACTCGTACGCTTTTAATAACTCGTTTAAACTCCTATTTATCAACTAATTCCACACCTTTAGAATTAGTTTTACCCAACAATCGAATGTTAAATTTATTAATAGCTTTTAAAAAGATATTATAAATACAATATCCAACAATAGAACCTATAACATTACAGATCACATCATCAATATCAGTAATACGTCCCACTCCACTAAATAAAGACTCAATTAATTGTAGCAATTCAATACTAACTGATATAGCAAATCCTAATAAAATATTATTTTTGAATTTCGTATATTTATCCCATAAGATTGGTGCTGAAAATCCTAAAGGCATTAATAATAAAATATTCCCGCCTACATTTCTTACAATTAGACCAATCATAAACAGGGCATCCCCATCATAAGCACTACCAATTTGATTGATGTCTTTAATAATTGATGCAAATGGTATTATATTGACCGAGCGATTCAGATTTTCAACATTAGAAGGAAAACCAATTGGTAAAGGGAATAAAGTTACTGCAACAACCATACAAATGTAGACCACGAATAAAAAACTTATTATTTCTTTCCACCAAATCACATGTTTTTTATTTTTGGTACCAATTAATATTCCACGTACAATTAAATAACAAATAACCCCTAAAATAATAAACAAACTACCGTTGATCATATACAAATTGCTAACACGCCCTTTCATATGAATGAATAATTAAAATTTACAACTATATAGTAATGTTTTCGAATTCCAAAATCTATATAATTGTATATATTTTTATGAAATTATAAAACCCTTTATTTACTAAATAAAGGGTTTCTCGTTAACTAAAATATTTTTCAAAATAGAAACTATCATGAACCCGTTTAAATTATTTTTGTATCTCTTCTTTAATATCCATATAATTAAAAAGCTCTTTCTATTTCTGTCATTAATTTTTCGGGTCCTGCCCCTTTATTCGATGGAATAACTAAAGTGATTCCTAATTCTGGATATATAGACGAGCGAAAACTGACGCCTGGATCATATCCCATTATATGATATTTGAATACCTTGTTTTCTCGTGTTTCAATCCATATTCCATAGCCGTAAGACTGTTTATCATTTACTTGAATGTGGGGAGTTAAAAGTAACTTTGTATATTCCTTTCCTAAAATTTCATTATTAAATAGTGCCGCCCAAAATTTCAGCATGTCTGGTGCAGTAACATATGCACCTCCATCAGCTCCTCCTTTTATTGGTATAGAGTAGGCGTTTGTTCTCCAATTTTGGTTAGTTTCATCCTTTATATATCCTAGTGCTGTATGTCTTGGTAATCTATCTAAAGAAAAATAGCCAGAATCATTCATACCAATTGGATTAAATATGTTCTTTTCTATATACTCCGTAAATTTAAATCCCGTCTGTTCTTCTATTATTAATCCGAGTATGATAAAACCTGCATTGTTGTAGTGAAACTTACTTCCAGGTGTAAACATCATATTACTGTTTTGGAATAATGGTAAAAAATCTTTTAAGCTCTTTAATAGATACATAGGTGTTTGTTTCCAAAGATCTTCGAAGTTATCCATAATACTTTCATCAAAATAATCTGGTATACCAGCGCTATGCGTTAGTAGTTGATGTATTGTAATATCTTCATCAAAGTTTGGAAATTTTATCTCTAGACAATCTTTTAATTTTGTATGAAAAGAAATAACACCTTTTTCAACAAGTTGACAGATGCCAATTGCAGTGAAAATTTTACATCCTGAGGCAATGCCGAATCTTGTTTGTATCGTATTGCTTATACATTCACTTTGGTTTGCGTAACCCAATGCTTTTTCATAGACTAGGTTTTTTTCTTTTTTTACTAAAACTACTCCAGAGAAATCTATTTCCTTTTGTATTTCTTTTACAATTTTATTAATCTCATCTTTTGTTTTTATCACGACAACCACCCTTATCTTTCCAAATTGTTCTTTCCCCTTATTAATTTTTCCATATAAAGGGGAAAGAACCCTCTTATTGAATACGATAAATTGTTAATGAGAACACAAAGTTTATTTCGAATTTATCCCGCATTAACGGACAGTAAGACCCCCACCTCAAAATTCAGTGGAAGTTAAGCGGGGGATGAACAAAACCCCCACTGATTAAAGTTTCACTTTATTGATTCAGTAGAATACAACTTAGATTGCAATGGGAATAAAGTAAACACACACAATACGATAGTGATAAATAACATTATTAATGACCCTACAATAACTACAAGTTGTATAGAAATGAACTGAGTCGCAACACCAGATAATATTGTAATAAAAATTGTTACTAACGCAATAATAAGCCCATATATACTCCCGATCCGTCCCATCATATGAACAGGGATGTTATTTTGGTAAAATGTATAAAATCCTGTATTTGCATATGCCATCGAAAAAGATAAAATAAAGAATCCAATAGCAGCTATTAAAAATACATTTGAAAAGGCATAAATTAAATAACCAATTGCGATGAATAATGATCCTATTCCAATTAGAAATGAAGGTGCTAATTTCTTTGACAAAATTGTATTTGTTATGGCACCTAATATATAGCCTGCACCAGCTATACTAACTAGAAAACCGTATTCACTATCTGTTAGTAGTAATACCTCTTTCGCAAACGATAGTTCAAGTGAATCAGTAGCAGTTGCTAATACGAACATACTTTGAAATAAGAAATACACATATACGACATACACATGTTTTCTACTAAAATTTATAACAGTGCTCCAATCTTTTTTTAATACTGTAAGGGATAATGTATTGCTAGTTGTATCCGAATCTTTTTTCTTATCAAGGTTGGGTAAAAGTAATGTAATTAATCCTGATAAGAGAAATGCTATAGCATTCATATATATAGCGAATTCTGGTGTACCCGCAATTAATAATTCCCCCGCTACTGCTGGTCCAATTAGTGATGCACCAGATCCTATTAAACTACGTAGTGAGTTGAAACGTTGTCTTCGCTCTACTGGAATTAATTTCGTCATATACGTCATAGCAGTTGACTCATAAATTGCACTGGCCATACTTATAAAGAATACGAATACATAAACAATCCAAAGTGACGGAAGTAAAGGTAAAATAGCGATAAATAACGCACGATATATATCGAGGTGAATCATTAACTTCCGTTTATTTAAACGATCAATCATACTCCCAGACCAAGCGTTTGTAAATAAAGTGGCTAATGGTTTTATTACATATAAAGTAGCAACAGCTAAGGCTGAGCCACCCATATTATAGACAAGTACATTCAGTGCTATTAAGTAAATCCATGCCCCTAAATTCGCAATACCAACTCCGGACAATAGTAATAAAGGATATTTCCAATCTTTAAGTAAGTTTTTCATTTTTTGCCCCCGCTTTCCAAATTGTTTTACAACAATAAAAAAATCCCACCCCCAAGACTTTTAATCTTAGGGACGAGATTATCATCGCGGTGCCACCCTAGTTTGTTAATATGTCACCATACTAACCTTATCAGGTACTGCATTCTCATTCATGCTTATACCATAGCTCTATAACGGGAGCTCCCGTCACACCACCCCCTTCATAACAGGTTCCGGTGTACTGCTCAGAGGCTTGATTCAATAAAGAATTTTTACTCCTTTTCAGATAAATGGAGCTCTCTGTGAAAAATTCATTTTATTTACTATTCTCTTCACTGCATTTGATTTTTTCCATATTATCACAAATGATTTTAACTGTAAATAAAAAATAATCAGATATTTAATAACGTATTATTATTAATTCGCTTATTTATTATTTTTTCTAAAAATTACGGTGCGTGAAATTACTTATAACTCTAAAGAAAGAGCCATTTTCATATAGCTCCTTCCAAATACCTGAATTAATTCGTATTCGCCTCTGTTAACGGTTGTAACGGCGGTTCTAATTCTATTTCTAGTGTATCTCCTTCTTGTAAACCTTGTCCTTTTTCAATACTTTGGCTCGTTACATAACCCGTACCAGAAGTTTTCAAATCTAATTTCAAAAGCTTAGAGAAATACATAACATCACGCATGGACCAACCTTTTACATTTGGCATATGTGCGTTATTTCCTAATAAAAATATACGATCTCCTTCACTTATTACCTCGCCAGACTGTGGGTATTGTTTTATTATTTTTCCTTCTCCTAAAATTACCGGCTGTAGCTTCTCTTTTTCTACACTTTTCTCTATTGTATCCATCGATTTATTTACATAATTTTGCACTTTTAATTGAGATTGTTTCGCTGCATCAGCTATTTGTTTTTCTGTATACGGTTTCACTTTTAAATATTCAAGGCTGTTTTTTATAACAGGTTTAAATATTTCAGCAAGAGGCTGAGCTCCATACTCATCTCCTTTTAACTTTGGCTGCTTAATAGCTAAGTATACGATTAACTCCGGATCATCAATTGGAGCCATTCCTAAAAAGGAAAAAATGTAATTCTCTTTCCCTTCCATATATCGGCCGTTTTCAGGATTCGGGATTTGTGCTGTTCCTGTCTTACCTCCAATTGGATAACCATCCACTTTATACATTGTACCAGTTCCTTTTGAAGATGTTATAACACGCTCCATTAAGCTTCTAACCTTGTCCGCTGTTTCTTTTTTTATCGGATTCCCAATTTCTTTCGGTTGATTTTCCATAATAACTTCTTTGTTTGTTGGATTTACAATTTTATCAACGATATATGGTTGCATCATTTTCCCGTCATTTGCTATTGCAGTAGCCGCTTGGATTAATTGAATAGGAGTTACTGTAGAACCTTGGCCGAAAGAAGTTGTAACTTGTTGAATTTGCGTATTTAATAATAAAGTATTTTTACTTTCACCAGGTAAATCTATTCCTGTTTTTTGATTGAATCCAAATTTATTCATATATTGCTTAAATTTATTTGGTTTCAGTAACTGATCTTCTAAAATAGAGAAAGCTACGTTTGATGACCTTTCAAAACCTTCATCAAACGTAATTGATCCCCATCCAAATCCACCATTATGATCTTTTATATCAGATGAACCCACGGAATATTTTCCAGATTGAAAATATTCTTTTCCGTTATATACACCTTCATTAATGGCAGCTGCTAACGTAAAAACTTTCATTGTTGAACCTGGTTCATATGCATTTGCAATCGGATCATTTAAAAAGTATTCGATATCACCTACATTAGGATTGTAACTAGGTTTACTAGACATTGCTAAAACCTTTCCTGTTTTTGGATCAGCAATAATTCCAATTAACATAGAAGGATCATAATGCTCTTGTGCTTTGTTCATCGCTTCTTCTAAAAAGCTATTAATTTGTTTATCAAGGGTTAAATATACGTTATTCCCATTTTTAGCAGGTTCTACTTTACCTATATCATTCGTAAGCGGAATCCCCCTTCGTGTACCCACATATTCTATATTCCCGTTTGTAGAGCGCAAATATTTATCCAAACTCTTTTCAAGCCCAAACTTTCCTTCTGTATTCCCTTTATCATCTGGTCTAGCAAAACCAAGTATATAGGATGCAAAGTCTTCATTCGGATACACTCTTGCTTTTTCCGTCATAAAAGATACACCTGGTATTTTTAAATTATTAATTTTTTCCTTCGTTTCCCTAGATAAGTTCCGACCAATTTTTCCAATTTCAACTTGTGTACGCCCTTCATGCAAGTTTTTCAATACTTCTTCTTTATCAATTTCAAGCGCATCGGCTAATTGTTGTGCGGTTTCATCTTTATTTTTCACTTTATCTTTTCCTTTTAAATTCACAACAACTCGATACGTTGTAGAATCTTGTACTAACACCTTCCCGGTTTGGTCATAGATAGTACCACGATTCGCTTCTAAAACACCTTTTTTATTATGTTGTTCATTCGCTAGATCCTTTACATTCACATTATGCACGACTCCTACTGCCTGAATATAGAATATACGCAAAATCATAATAAGAAACAAAACAATAAAAGCAATCATCATATATCGAGCGCCTTTATTCGTTTGGAGTTTTTGCATACTTATCTCCTCTCTTTTGGAATGGATTCGTACGAAGATACGTTTTTAAATTTGTAATTTTTGTTTGCGATACTATATGTTTCGAAGTTTTCTTTTTAATTCCTTTAAAACAATGCAAAACTAACTGTTGTTATTTTGTGTCATTATTTTATATAATTTAAATTCGGTGCGTGAAATTTCAAAATATTAATTAGTACAACTTGATTACAGAGCACTCTAAACTCTTTTCGTATTTCCTATAAAAAAGTTCCCCTCTGGATGTCCAAAGGGGAACTTTTTTATAATACAATTATGCGATATGGTTATATTTCGCTAAGAAAGGAATTCGTCTCGCTACTAATGCATACATTTTGAATACAAGTTTCGCTATTGGTTCAAACATACGTGCACTTTGCATTACTAATGCGCTCATAATAAGTGTTAAGAATGCTGCACCAAGTATATCTAAAGGATAATGAACACCTACGTACATACGTGATATACCGACTAATACTGCCCATAATAGCGCGATATATTTCAGTTTTTCTCCTCTAAGAATAAATACGAAGACGATTGAAAATACAAGTACAGAATGATCGCTAACGAATGATGAATCTGCTGCATGTGGTACTAATTGATGTACATCATGTGATACGAACGGACGCGGATGGTAATATACTGCGTGTATAAGAACATTTACTAATAATGCAAAAATAACCGAAAGCGTCGTATATAAAACTGTATATTGTTTTCTAATTGCCTTATCTTTCTTTCCATTATTAAACCATAAGATAAGCATAAATAAAATGGCTACGTATGCAGCGCTATTTGTAATAGCAACCATTAACGTATCTAATAGTTTGGATGAATCAGCAAAATTATTAAACCACTGAAATACTGTGTAATTCATTAAACTCTCTCCTTACATACAAGTGTTCTTGATTTACACAGTATACAATACCATTATGAAAATAGGCTTAAACTTTTTTCATCTAATTCTCATTTTACTATTATTCATATGACAATTATAAAACAAATTTTATACGCAATTTATGTATAAAGCTGGTAAGCCTTTATAATAAGGCGGTTCGTATTTTTTCATGTTTGGGATACATAACATATTCATTTAAATATACTAATTGCAAAATCATATTTTTTAATTCATTTGAAGTACAATATTTCCGAATTGTTCTCCATGTTCCATACGGCTTAGTGCTCGAATTGCTTCTTCTAACGAGTAAACTTTATCAATAATTGGTTTAATTTGATGTTTTTCTATAAATTTTATCATCTCATTAAATTCCTCACCGCTACCCATGGATGTTCCCATAATATCAATTTGATTGTAAAATAGCGCGCGTAATGGTAATTCAATTTTATCTCCTGAGCTTGCACCAAAATTCACGATTCTTCCATTTGGTTTTAATACATCAAAATATTTCAAAAAAGTTGCCGGACCTATACTATCTATTATTAAATCTACTTTTTCACCTTGTAAGCTCTCTTCCCAATTTCCAGCACTATGAAAAGAAATATCTGCACCATATTTCTCAGCAAGTTCCCTTTTATTCTCTACCCTAGAAGTAACACTCACTTTTGCGCCAATTGCTTTCGCGAATAACATGGCAAATGTAGCAACACCACCGCCTATTCCCGGAATTAAAACGTGTTCGCCGCACTTCAGTCTACCTTTTGTAAAAAGCGCTCTATATGCAGTTAGTGCGGATAAAGATAAAACACCTGATTCTTCCCAAGTAAGATATGAAGGCTTTTCTACTACATTTTCAGCTGGTACAATTACATATTCAGCAAACGTTCCATCTTTCGGTCCACCTAGCACTTCCGGTAACTCCGGTACTTCAGTAGCATGTTCCCATCCAATACTAGGATTAATAATAACTTCTGTATGTAGTTTAATATTTGAAACTCCTTCTCCTATTTCTGTAACAACTCCTGATCCATCTGACCCTATTACTAATGATAGATCCATTTCTTTTCTATTATTTATAATAAATAAATCCCTATGATTTAATCCTGCAGCTTTTAACTTTACTTTTACTTCACCTGCATTAGGACTTATCTCAGGTGAAAATTTATATTCTAATCCCTCTAATCCTTTTTTATATTGATGTACAATAGCTTTCATTGCTTAATTCCCCCTTAATATTTCCAATGTACTCGAAATATCAAAATAAATAAAATAGTTTGCCTCCAATAATTAGAACTTATATATTTTGTCATGAAAAAAACAAAAAATCCCCTCCCTATAAAAAGTATAGGAAGAGGTTTCAAAACTAGTTAGATAAGAATCTATAAATTTATTAAGTTCTAGCTAATTCTAATATTTTTCGAATAAACGGCGCTTTTGCCTTTGTATACGACACACGATCAAAAGTATATGTAATAGCAAGCATCTCTTTTAATTCTCTATATTCTTCACGTGCCCATTCATGGCTTATTAGAAAGTCCCGAAATAAAATATTGTTTCTCCATTCTTCGCTATTATAAATATAAACATGCAAATGATGAGTACCTGCTCTCCATTTTCCCTTTCTAAAAAAGCGCCAATTCGTAGCTTCTTTTGGAACAAACTCATATCCAATTTCAGATAGAATTTCTATCCAGTTTTCAGTAATTTGCAAGTCCGTTACGCCAATCATCATATCAATAAGAGGTTTAGCTCCTAATCCTTTTACTGCAGTGCTTCCTATATGTTCAACAGCAATTATTTCTTGTCCTAACAAGGAACAGAATTTCTCTTTTTCTTTTATATACTCTTCAA
Source organism: Bacillus sp. AFS012607 (assembly GCF_002558005.1). Classification (NCBI taxonomy): domain Bacteria; kingdom Bacillati; phylum Bacillota; class Bacilli; order Caryophanales; family Bacillaceae; genus Bacillus; species Bacillus sp. AFS012607. Next base: position 79,884 of record NZ_NTVM01000011.1, on the reverse strand, counting down.
CCCAGTCTTTTTGATATGCTTTAATAACAATTTGTTGGTCCATTATATTCACCTCTTTATAAGTGTTTATCATTATATTTATAAAATTTTATATTATTAGCATAGGATTTCCATAAAATATGTCGAAATAGTGGAATGTACAACTTAATTATATTAAATGTGAGGTAATCTATGAAAGATAATTCCGTGGAAATTCAGTTAAATAACGTAACATTCCAATTGAAAGAATATCATAATTTTGATTGGCTTATTAAATTAGGGACCGTATTTGCAGTTTTTGACCAGCAAGATTCAGGTAATATAAGTTTTGGTATAGAAAAAGATGGTCATAAGAAATTTATTAAATACGCAGGAGCACAAACAATTGCATATGAAGGAACAACAAGGGATGCTATTGAAAGGCTAAAAAATTCAGTTACTATCTATGAAGATTTAAAGCATGACTCGCTTATAAGATTAATCGATCATTTTCCAGTTCAATCTGGATATGTATTAATTTTCGATTGGTTTGATGGTGAATGTCTTCATTCGCATTGGCGTTTCCCACCTCCTGAGAAATATAAAAATCCAAACTCTCCATTTTATAAATTTAGACATTTGTCTGCTATAAAACGAATTCATTCCTTACATTCCATTTTTTCTTTCCATACTTATGTAGAAAAGAAAAACTATGTAGCGATAGATTTTTATGACGGTAGTATTTTATATAATTTTAATACAAACGAAACAAAAATTTGTGATATAGATTTATACAGTAAGAAACCTTACATAAATAAAATGGGCCGGCTATGGGGTTCCTCCCGTTTTATGTCACCAGAGGAATTTGAACTAAACGCTATAATTGATGAAAGAACAAATGTATTTAATATGGGAGCAATGGCTTTCTCACTTCTAGGCGGTGAAAAAGATCGTTCCTTTATAAAATGGGAAGCAAGTAAGGAATTATATGAGGTAGCGTATCGTGCTGTAAATGAAAATCGGGCAGAACGGTATGCATCAGTTACAGAATTCTATGATTCGTGGTTAAACGCGGCGAATGCAGAAAGGATATAACCTTAAATTATTAAAAGAAATATAGAGTTTATACTGTTATCATGTATATTAAGACTGTTTTTATGAGTATTTCGTATAAAGTGTGATGTAACTGATTAAAGCTATTTTCAAAGGCGACATATCGGCAATAAGTTATGTCTATTCTGTATAAGTGTTAGCAAGTTCGTTTGCAAACTTGCTAACACTTTTTTGTTTAAATAATTCACACATTTTTTCTTAATATACTGATTATGTTTCCAATTGTGTATTAATGTGTGGGTTTGACTACCCATATTTTAGACAAAATGGACGGTAAGGGTGAGGACAATATAAATATGTCTTTTTCTTTGTATATGTTTATTTCACGAGCTATAAATTTTTTCAATTCCAAGCATGTGTATCATATTCTTCATTATTACAATAAATGCATTTCACGGTAAAGATAGGGAATTTGTATATCTAATATTCATAATTTACGTTATGGTACAATATGTTAATTAATTACAATACTTTCTAAAAGGGGAATACATAATGAAAGCAACGAAACTCATAGCGTTGACAATGCCAGTTCTATTACGGTTGTGGGCTAGGAGATAAAGATTCTACTCCTAAGACTGAAGAAACTAGTAAAGCAATGTTGAAAACTACAATATCTGAGGAACAGTATCCAAGTTACATGTATGAACAATTACTAGATTTTAACTTTAATAAGGATGACATAATAATAGGTTTAGGTTATGCACTAAAAGGTGATGAAAAGTATAAAGAGGTATTCAAAACGGCAAGTATTTTGGATGAAGCTTTAGATCGAATGGAGAACGTAAAAGTACCTGATAAGTATAAAGACACGCATAAACTCATCTTAGAAGGGGTAGAGGATGCAAGAAAAGGTACAAAACCAATATTAGAAGCTAAAGGTAAAGATGTAAAAGAAGTTAGTGTAGTTATTGCGAATAGTTCTCCCCACCTGTTAGGCATGGATAGAGAACAGTGGAAAGAAGCAGTTTACCAATTAGCTAAAGAAAACAAGGATGATTTCTCTAAGGTATATGATAAGAAAGTAGAGGAACATCAAAATAGAAAGAGTAACTCGTAATCAATTATACAACACGATAAGGAAATATAAGAAAATGATGATCAAAAAGGTAAACTATTAAATTTTATTGAAGCTAAATACGAAGTTAAAGAAAAGAAATAATACATACTTAATATTTCTTTTAGGGCGCATCTTCATGAAAGTTGTACGCTCTATATTTAAAGGCTTTCGTTTAATGGGCTTAATTGTAAAGACTTAACTTAAAGCATTATCTAAAAGTAAACATAATATCCCTCCATGACTCTAATGGTACCATTAGCAAGGACAAATTTGAACAACTAGGATATTTATGTAAGTCAGATATAGTGTCTCTTTATCAGTTGCAAGAAAAAAAGTGGATCCCTATTCTCTCACATGGAATCCACTCTTTCTATTTCTACAATTCTATTTTTATACGTTCCTCTTCTTGTCCTTAACAGGACTGCCATCACTAAATCATTAACATAATTATCTTTAGCGGAAGTTAAAAGTTTTTATTTTCTTACACAATTAAAGCGCCCGTTAGTTAAAGATTATGGATAATTAATTTGAAAGTGTTTTATCTAAATACACCTTTTCTTTTGGAAAGCCAATCTTCTAAGGCATCTTCGTGTAGTTTTGTGAATAATTTTGGTATTTGGTCTATTGGGAAGTATTTTAAATCCAAAGTCTCAATACCATCTACAGTAAGTTCTCCGCCAATTGGCTTACATTGAAAACAATGAGTGATAGTCTGAGCTTTATCTCCGTTCGGAAACTCACCAGAATATTTAGAGTAGACACCTATAAGATGTTCAACCTCAACATTTAATCCTGTCTCCTCAAATATTTCTCGTTTAGCGGTTTCTTCAAGAGATTCTCCAAGTTCCATAGCACCACCTGGTAGACCCCACTCATTTCTATCTCCCCGTTTTTGTAAAAGAATTTCATTTCGTTCGTTATAAACAATACCTCCAGCAAAATTAAGAAATATTAAATCATGCCCTACTTTTCCCCGGATATAACGAATGTAGTCCTTATTTGTAGTCATAAATTCCCTCCTAATTTATATATAAAATACAAATCAATTATATAAGGATAGAAGAAAATGGTAACAAAAATGATAATATTCCTTATTCTCATAAGGAATTCGCCCTTTACTTTTTATCAATCTATGCGTTTTTTAAACATTTCTATTCTAATACCTTCATTTCCCGAATCCCCTTTCAAAATAAAGAGAACACCCTTTCTTAAAACAATTTTATCGCGGCTCTAAAAATTGGTGTCCTCTAGTTTTCTAGCCGGACTATATTCTATTTTCAAGCTCATTTCTATCTCCCCATGAATAAAACTCAGCATTCTGTTTATACTACAACTACATCTAGAGACACATCACTGTTTAGAGCGGCTAGGTTTTGTTAGCTGCTCTTTTGTTTTTTACACAAATAAAATCAATAACTCAGCATATAATATCTATGTAGCTAGATTATTACCTCTGTATCGAGCAGTTAGGCTGGGCTAACTGCTCTTTTATTTATGACAAAATGAAACTTTTTAACAGAATTACTTTCGTATAACATTTTCAATCTCGCTTACACTATAACTGTAACTTTAAGTTACACATCTATTAATTAGAGGGCCTAATTTTCTTTTGTGTAACAATTGGTTAGCTCATAAAGTTAACCAATTTGTTGCGTTAAATATTTTTTATTTCTCAATACTTAATACCTGGAATTAATTCTTATTTATTGGTATTAAACTATTGACATTGATTTTCCTCATATGCAATTTTTGAAAAGGCCTTTTCTCTCACATCAGGCCCTTTTATTTATAAAAAAAGATTATTTTATATAGATTACTATAAGCATCCATAAAGCCAAAGCACCAATGATAGCGAGTACTATACGTGTATATAGTATCCTTACTTCAAAGTCTGTTTTCTTGAAGATTTCTCGTAATGGAGATGTCTCAAAATGTTAGCTTGATGGGCATGGGATCCCGCCCACATTTTAACGAAAATATAAGCTAAGCAAATTCCAACATAAAGCGAGCCAAATTTTCTACCCTTAAGAAAAATTTCGGTTCGTTTTATGGTTTCATGACAAGTTGTTTACTGAACAATAAAGTTCTTTATTGGAACAGGCTACTTTCTTCAACAATCTGGCCCGATTGTTGAAGAAGAAATATAATAAAAATGCTTTTGATTGTTTTATTAAACGAATTAAACCGCAAAAAACAAGAAGAATCCCCCCCTTTTTACTAGTACACTAAATCCTATAAAAGGGGGGAGATCATGAACAATAAAGCCATTGGATTATTTCAAGGAATTGCGTTATACATTTCAGCTATTCTAGGATCAGGTGTCCTTTTTTTATCGGGGGTAACGGCCTCAATAGCGGGCCCTGCATCTATTGTATCCTGGTTTATCGTTATTATAATTAGTTTTCCGCTTGCTTATTCCTTTGCTAGTTTGGCACGGATATATCCTGATTCTGGTGGAGCAGCAACCTTTGTTAGAAATTCTTTTGGATATCATCTTGGCAATATCGTTGGGTGGTTTTACTTTGTAACAGCAGCAGTTGGTCAAACGATTGTATCTTTAACTGGTGCTTTTTACGTCAGTCAGGCATTTGGATTTTCGCATTTTGAAACAATTATAATTGCCGTCTTTATTTTGGTAATTGCAGGTGTTTCCAATTATTACGGCGTAAATGTTAGTGGTAAAGTTGCAGTGATTTTAAGTTCCTTATTACTGATTCTTTTAGCGTCAGCTGTATTTGTGGCATTTCCAAGAATACAATGGGGGAATTTTACTCCCTTTGTTCCAAATGGATGGTTTTCTGTCGGGAACGCTATAACGGTTATCTTTTGGGCATTTTTCGGTTGGGAGGCGATTTGTAATCTGGCTGAGCACTTTAAAAGGCCAGAAAAAGATATTGTCAAAGGAGCAGTTATTAGTGCAGTTGTCATTGGATTATTATTTTTAGCGCTAAGTCTTGTCACTATTGGAACGGCCACGTATGGCAGTCAAGAAAGCAACCTGTCTCCTATCGGTGTTATAATGGGAGGTACAGTAGGCGGAGGTGCCAAAGTCGTTACAGCTGTTTTAGCTTTAATTATTTGTACAGGGACAGCGAATGCTTTTGTAGCCAGCCTAACGCAATTAGGATATTCATTAAGCAGAGATGGTGCTTTCCCAAAATTTTTCTCAAGGCTGCATGCAACTACTCAAATTCCAAGACAGATGGTATTGTTTGTTATCTGTTTTTCGGTAGCAGGTGTGTTAGTGACAAAAGCTTTGTCACTAACGTTTGATGATATTTTGTTTATACCGACTTCTCTTGGGATTCTAGTTTATGTTCTTTCAATGGCGGCAGGCGTTAAATTATTTAGGAAGAACACACTGGCATGGTGGGCATCGTTAATCTCTTTCATTTTATGTTTGCTGGTGATTCCATTTTTTCAATTGTATATATTTGTTCCGTTAATTGTCGTGGCTATATATGTGATTTATATGATTTTAAGTAATAAGATTTTCGCCTACAAGGGAGGATTAAAATCTAATGAAAGATCAAAATAACCTTTCTAGAGATACCATGTGGAAAGCAACAGTATCATGTGATTCAGCGTATGACGGGATATTCTTTTACGCAGTCAAGACAACTGGAATTTTCTGCCGGCCTTCTTGCAAGTCTAAGGTTCCTAATTATGAAAATGTATCCTTTTTTTCAAATGCGCAAGAAGCTCAAAGGGCAGGCTATCGCCCATGCAAAAGATGCCGATCAGATCTAAATATAAAAATATACGACCCGTTCGAATGCGTTTTAGAAGATACTATGCGATTGATAAAAAATAATTATGTTCAAAACATGTCTTTAAATGAAATTGCATCAAGGGTAGGAGTTAGTCGTTTTCATTTAAATCGGAGTTTCAAAGAAAGAACAGGGTATACTCCTCGAATATATCTAGAAAGGATCAGAGTTAAGAAAGCAAAGGAACTGCTCTTGACAACGGTCTTTAATAGTACAGAGATTGGTTATCAAACAGGCTATCAAAGTGTATCTAGCTTTTATAATGCATTTAAAAGAAATACAGGATTTTCACCGAGTCAATTCCGGGCTTTCCATAGTGGAAATACCGTAAACCAAGAACTTGACTGAATTCACGTTCTTTAACAAAAGATAGCATGAATTAACAAGAGTGCTTTGTACTCATCGTATTTTTCGATAAATCATTACTGATTGATTAAAAGTAAACAACTTTGTATTGAACAATAATAAGCAATTTTTTCTCTGTTATAGAATTGTAGGCTTTTTAATTCAATCCTCAACAAACGGGCAGCATTATTGAACAAGTTTTATGAACTTTAGTGGTAGCATCATTAGTGAATTGCTTTATAACAACTAATTAAGGAGGGGTAGAATATGAGAAATAACTTTCAAATCGTTGCGTTACAAGAGAAGGAGTTTAATAACCTATTTCTAATGAATGAAGAAGTATTAAAAAATATCGGGGCAGTCAAAATAATAGCAAATAAAAATCCTGGATATCCTTGCAGGGTAAGTTTGAAGGATGCAGAGGTAGGAGAAGAGGTAATTTTACTGAATTACCAATATCATAGTGTTAATTCGCCTTATAAAGCAAGTGGTCCTATATTTATACGAAAGGGAGCAACTACTGCTAAGCTAGATGTAAATGAAATTCCGCATATGTTACATCATAGGTATCTATCTGTACGCGGCTACAATGCTGACTCAATGATTGTAGAAGCAAGGGTTACAGAAGGTGTAAATTTAAGAGAAAATATAGATGAAATTTTTGATAATAAAGAAGTAGAATATATTCATATTCTTAACGCTAAACCAGGATGCTATAACTGCCTTGTTAATAGAGTGTAAAAAAATTGAAAATGCAAAACTTCTATTATCCTATAAGGGGTACCACTAATCGCTATCAAGCTAATTCAACAAAATCTCCCCTAAAATGAAAAAATACGCTATTCTTTTTGTAGAATCATAGGAAAGGATGGCGTTTTTGTATGTCTATTTCTGTATCTGATGAATTACAACTATTTGCTCAAGAGATTCAAAGTTTTTTATCTCCAAATACCTTACGGGATCTTGCTAGAGATGTTGGTTTCGTGCAACGAACCAGTAAGATTTAGTCGCTTTATGTATATGGATGAGTCAAAATATCGCTACAACCTCTTTAGCTCAGTTATCTAGCTGTTTAGAATCATCCACAGAAGTACTCATCAGTCAGGAAGGACTGAATCAAAGGTTTAATAAATCAGCCGTTCAGTTTTTGCAACATATATTGACTAACCTTCTAAATAACAAATTAACTTCATCTATACCACTTTCTTCTCCATACACCTCTGTTTTCAAGCGTATTCGCATTTTAGATTCCACTGCATTTCAGCTTCCAGATATATTTTCAACCATTTATCCTGGGCTGGAGGATGTAGCCATACTGCTGGGATGAAAATTCAACTTGAATATGACCTATTAAGCGGACAATTCCTATATATCCATACAGGTCCAGGGAAACAACATAATCGAACCTATGGTTCTCTGTGTATTCCAACTGTAGCACCAAATGATTTATGTATCCGTGATTTAGGGTATTTTCATTTAAAAGATCTTCAACATATACAACATAAAAAGGCTTACTCTTATCTATTAATAACTGTACATCGTCTTGCTCCTCTACAGATTAAACGCTCGGCTTCTCTTAATGAAATTGGAACAAGTACAGCTTCATCAACATCGTCTTCTACATCAAAAACCGCAAATGCTTCCCCACCCACGATTAAAACACAAATGAATTCTACTTCTAAATCATCATGAGACCTAGGAATACAATTAGAAATAGTACAACGTTGAATACCCCCTACTAACAATGTTCTAGCTTCTTGCTCAGATATTCGAATAAAAACAAATTCCTCTATAGCTACATTTCCAAATTCCACTTCAATTTCTACTAGAAGAAAGAATCTGTTTCTAATTTTCACATTTCCTATGTATACGTACACTTTCCAACACGCCTTCTAATTCCTCTTGTTTCGCTGTTCTATCAATTTTTGGTAAGAAAGATAATTGTTTAGTCATATAAGACCGCTCCTTTTTATTTTTAGATTATTTTTGTCTTATTGCTCCACGTCTTCGTTCATAACAAGGTCTATGCATCCCCATTAAATCCTCAATTTCACGAGTACTTAATTTCTCTTTTGGTTTTTTCTTCTTTTCTTGCTTGGATTTCTTTTTCCATTCATGTAACTGATTTTTTAACCCCTCCATTACCCCATCTCCCTTTTCAAAATAAAAAGGACACCCATTCGTAAAACAGCCTTAATTGCTGCTTTAATGAATTGGTGTCCTCTAGTTTTCTAGCTGGACGATATTCGAATGTTGTTTTAAATATCCCAATAGTCACTATTAACATCATTAGTATATTTGCTGATTTCCTTCTCTTTCCCACACTTTTCACATTTGAAATAACTAACTATCCCCATCTTACCAGTTTTAAAATCTTCATTGTCATGACTATTAATAAGTTTATATCTATGTATACATTTAGGTTCTTTTAATTTACCCAACCAATTTCCTAACATAAATTAATCCCTTTCCTCTCGAAGATATTCTTTCTATTCCCATCTTCTTAAGAATACCTTAGAAAATATTTCTAATAAATGTAACTTGGTAGCTTATTTTTCTTTAAACAAAAGGATTATTTTGTTAAAAGATTCATTCCAATTTATAACCACTATCTTTTTCTTATATTTTCCATTAAAATTTAATAGAAATATTTTGATAACAAAGGAGCAACCTATGAAGCATAATATAAATTTTTTGCTGGTATTAAAGGATTCTCTAAAGCAGGTAATTGGATAGCAATGCTTAGAAGCATAGTAACAGTTCTGCTAACATTGTTATTATCAGTGTTTTTAACACTAACTTTAATCATTGGTTATGCATTAAGTTAAATGTAATTCTTCACGAATAAAACTAAATATTACGTCAATACTATATATGACATTAGATTTTCTCCTTGTTCCCCCTTGGAGATGAGCAGTTAGCTTTTGCTAACTGCTCTTATTTTCTACAATTGGTTTCATTTACCTGATGTATTTAACGTAATATTAAGTTACGATATAAACGAATAAAATATATTTGGCAGTTATACCATTACCCTAGGAAACTAGGGTTTTTATTTCTATAAAATGAAATTTTTATTGTAATTACTCACCCATAGTTTTATATTTTTCAAACATTCCATTCTTCCGGAGAGTATTTACTAGCTGCCTTATCGTTAATTCCGTTCTTCCTAATGCTAAAGCAATTCCCTTCACCTTTCCGAATCCATAATACTTACATATGTAGGCTAATTCTTTCGTTGTATACGGCTTCTTATGATTCGGATCGTAATCAGGATGATACTTCATTCGGCCCTGCGCATCATATTGAACTTCCACCCTGATCACTTTCCTTTCAAATGAAGTTTTTATTAAGCTACTTGATAAGCTTTACAAACCCATGATTCATCTTCGTCTGCATCATCCGCAAAGAATATTTCTACCTTCAATTTCAAACCATTCTCCATTACGGCCGTCGCTTCAAATACTCTGCTTATATGGTCAAATTGCTTGATATCCTCGTCCTCAACCATTCCGAATTCTTCTCGGAGACTATCGTAGAATTTTTCTACTGCACTTTCTAAATCATACTGACTTTTATATGTTTGTTCGTGAATTAACTGGACCTCCATTTTCATTCTCCTTTTCTAATAAAATAGCGTTTTTGTTTAGTTTCACTCTAAAAGTAAAATTTTCATTTTTTCATTCAACCAAGTTCATAACATATTCTTTTCCCCCGATAAAATAATGATTAGGTGTCCCATGCGCATTTTATTCACCGGAAATAATACCTTTCACGTACTTACGTATTAGAAACTTCATTTCTGCTTCTTCTCCACTAGCAATTTTGTTCACTTTTTTGATACATTTATGAAACATTCACATGTTATCTTCAATATGTTCTATTCTTTTTGAAAAACCATGTGAGAATACCAAAATAAGAAGCCTTAGAGCCCTAACTCTAGGGCTTCTTGTTTTCAAATAAGGATTTTGCTAAAAAACTACACATTTATTAAGAACATGCATAAAATATAATGTGGTATTCTTTTTCAATATTAATGTTTATCCGAGAGCGCCTTGAATGGCGCTCTTTAATTTCCAAATAACATTTTTAGATAATTACGAGAGCGGATTTTATTATGTTGTACAAGCACTACTTCACTTTATTAAATAGACTATATAGATATCCAAAAGAAGGGAGCTTTAAATTCATATGGCTGATTACTTTTATAAAGATGGTAAAAAATATTATAAAAACCAATCACATTCCAACAATCAAAAAAATAACTGTTTTATTGAAACTCATACGATAGCTGGTTCTGCAGAAAATGCAAATGGAAATATACCTGTGTCAGTTTTCCTTGAAACCACCGCTCCACAAACTGTATTTGAGGATTTTACAAACAATCATAATAAAACATTAATTCAGTTATTCGTTGTCGGTATGAGTGCACCCGTTCAAGTAACTATTCTAACAAGAAGATCTAGCGTACCAATTACTACTACATTACAACCTGTTCAAACAAAAATATTTCAAGTTGAAGATTTTCAAAGTCTTACTCTTACAAAGCAGGAAGGTTCTACTAGTGTAGTTAGTTTATTTGTTCAAAAAACATTTTGTATATACTGTAACGATAATAACGATTCATGTGATGAATATTACCATGAATGTAATTGATATATTAAATCACCAGAAAAACCCTTTATATAAAGGGTTCTTTTCCTTTTCCTTTTACTCCCCTCATTTTACCGTTTTTTATTATGTTTCCTAACTTACAGTAATGTCCTTAAAAAATTTTTCATATATATTTATCAAACGCACTTTAAAATCCCAGAGTTTCAAATAATTTCAAAAGTCGACTGACCAACAATATTCGACTTATCTTTAAAAACTTATTAAAAATAACTTAGATACAAAAAGGCTACGTTTTATATAAGATAAAAAATTATCTTACGCAAAGGAGCTTGATTATTTGTGAATTACCAAAATGATAACAACTCTAACATTCACAAACCTTGTTCTTGTCCATCTCCCACGGCTAACAGTTTAAATGTTGTTCAAACTACCCCATCAATAGTTTCTGTAAACTCTGCGATTCCACTAGATACCGTGGTAAATTCTAATGGTACGGCAATCTCATTCACACCACCAACAACTGTTTTACTTGAAGGTGGAAGAACCTATTTGGCAATCTATGAAGTGCAAGTTATTATTCAACCAGGAGGTAATTCGGCAGGTATAACTATGTATCTGAATAATAATCCTATCATTGGCTCAGGTACTTCTCTAGGATATACAGCCGGATTCACTTCTGTATCAGCACCCGCAATTTTCACTACACCTCCAGGTATAACAAGTACTCTTACTGTTAATGTAGGACCATATTCTAATACATTAAATACGTTGGGCTTAACTCTTGCTGTTGTAGCATTAACATAACAAAATGTAAAACTCTCTAAAATGATTTTATTTGTCCCTTAACTGTCTATTGGGCTAGCCTCTAAGAACTCCCCATAACTACATATAGAAAAAGTACATTATTTGGTTCGATAGTACTAGGTGACTCGGCTAGCACAATTGTTGAGTCACCTATTTTTTTATAATAAAATAACGCTTTTAATTTTATTTCCATGAATACAGCAAAAAAAGAGGCCCTATGGCTCTTTTTTTATTCCTTAATAACAATCTAAATATGATAAAATATATCCATCACTCATATGTCCAAATATGTAATTTTCATAGCACCAAAATTATAACTAGACTTATATATAAATAAAAAAGCACTCATTATGAGTGCTTTTTAAAGGTTATAACCTATCCATTTTTGTCCTAACAATGTATTAATTAAATACCATGCTTGTTTTACTTTAACAGGTTGATAAGCAACATAACCTACTACATTTGGGTTACCAGGATCATTATATAAAGGTTGTTTAGATCCAACATAATTCAATAATTGAGATCCGCCGCTTGTATAAAGATCCGCTTTATGATTTCCGTAAGCCATAACTTTTGAAGAATTGATAGACATAAATGCGAATGCTAGTACAAAAAACACTACAAAAACCTTTTTCATTTTCTTTCCCCCTTGCATTATTTTATATTTACATTTTTTGCATTACTTAATTTTCAGTATATTGTAAATATAAAATTAGCAGTAACTTACATATCATATCCTATAACTGAATTTATTCATATATGGTAAAATATATCCATCGCTCATATGTCCAACTATGCAATTTTCAAAGTAGCAACATTACAACTAGACTTATACAATATAATTCAAAACAAAATGAAGGAGTGTTTTAAGTGAAAGGACATATTCGAAAAAGAGGAAATAAGTACTTAGTGTTTTTCTGGTTATAAGACAAAAAAGAAGCAGTAAAAAATGTGGCGAAAAAGATTACGGATTTAAATGAAGGGACTTTTGTGGAACCGTCTAAGCTTACTTTAAAAGACTATCTCGTTCAGTGGCTAGAAATTAAAAGGATGAGTTTAGAAAAGAATACCTACGTTTCTTATAGTAGCAACATAACCCACCATGTTTTACCGAACATGCAGAAAGAAGCAGTAAAAAGTTTTGGTAAAAGTATCTTTGAATAGCTAATGTTTGCATTTTATAAAAAAAGCTAAATAAATCTTGTATGAACAAGGTTTATACATCCTAACACATGTTATCATGTATAATACATATGTTAAGTAAATTCAGAATAACGAGGCAAATATTATGGACTTTGTTTATATTAACCAAAACGTATTAAATAACCTTCTATACATTTTATGTAGTATATTTGTTTTTTATTTCATATATGATAGCAGGCATTATTTGAAAAAATACAAAATATTACTGATTACCCTTTGTTCTAGTATCCCGCTTATTTTATGTATGCGATACCCTATCTATATGGATGAAAGTTGTATTCATGATTTAAGACAAATTCCGGTCATAATAGGTACGCTTTATGGTGGATTCCCTGTCGGTATCATATTGTTTACAATTTTATTAATTACAAGATTTATATTTTATGGCTTTAATATGCTAACAGTCGTTGTTTACGGAATAATGTTCATCGTTACAGCACTCGCATCTTCAAAATTTAATACATATAATAGAAAGCTTAAAGTAGCTTTTTCCATGTTTTTAACCTTTTTCCTAGCAATATTTACAACTGTAATTGTATTAACTTTATCAGATTTTGAAGTGAATAATTTGTATATTATTTATTTCATGGTATTACCGACTACTTTAATGTTATTTATTGTTTATATAAATGAAGTTATTAAAGATGCTGTATTAATGCGCTCAAAATTAATTAAAATGGAAAAAATGGAGATTGTTAGCCAACTCGCTGCAAGTATATCGCACGAAGTAAGGAATCCTTTAACGGTTGTAAAAGGATTTACACAGCTTTTAAAAACACCAAATTTAACTCCTGAATCAAGAGACGAATATATTAAACATATACTTGAAGAGTTAAATCGTGCCCAAGAAATTATCGATGATTACTTAACGTTTGCCAAACCTTCTCCAGAAAAATTAGATCAAATTTCAGTAAAACAAGAGTTAAATCGAGTTATTAATATGATATTGCCATTGTGTAATATGAATACGATACATATTACACAGGATTTTTCTGAGGCAACCATTGTTGGTAATAAACAACACTTTCAACAATGTTTTTTAAACTTAATAAAAAACAGTATTGAAGCAATGCCTAATGGTGGTACCTTAAATATTTCCTCATCTATCAATAATAGTAAAGTTGAAATACGAATTGAAGATAGTGGAGTTGGAATGTCACAGGAGCAAATACATCGATTCGGTGAACCGTATTTTAGTACAAAAACGAAAGGCACCGGTTTAGGTACGATGGTTGCTGTTAAGATTATTGAGACGATGTATGGAAGTTTAAAAATCCGAAGTATCGTTAGTAAAGGAACGACTTTAACGATTACGTTCCCAAAATATAGTAAGAATACGCATTAAAACAAATAAAAAAGGAGCATAGTCGCTCCTTTTTTATTTGTTTCGATACATAAGTATCTTCAATGTTTTTTAGTTTACATTTGTGAAGACTAATTAAAAATTAGTATCCTCCGCCCCAGCAGCTGCATCCTACAATTATTAATAGAATGAATAACACAACTAATAAAGCGAAACCTCCACCAAAACCACAAGAACCACCGTAACTCATATTTTCTCCTCCTTTTGGTTTGAAAACTAATAGGTAGTTGATCATTTTAACTGGTTCGTATTATACATTATGTGTATATCCCTTTTTTGAGCATGTCTACATAAAAATAAGTAAAAGCACTCGTTTAAAGAGTGCTTTAAAATGGATACCAAAAGTTTTGAAATACGTTTAATTTTAAATATACGGCAACAATGAATATGAAAACACCGGCAAATAAAGCGATGAAATCTTCACGTTTCGCCTTACTTGTATAAAACCATGTACGTTTATCCTTCTTTCCAAATCCTCTTAAATCCATTGCATTTGAAACCGTATCTATTCTTTCTAGAGAATGAATGATTAGTGGCCAGAAAATTAAAACACGGTTCTTCATACGAACCCATAAACTTGCTTCTCCTTTTTCAAAAGCCACTCCTCTCGCTTCTTGCGCGTGTTTAATAATTTTATACTCAGACTGGATGTCAGGAATATAACGCAGTGCAATATTTATTGCATATGTAATCTTATAATGAATACCAAATTTACTTAAACTACTTACAAATTCACTTGAATCTGTCGTGTAAATAAAAAGAAGTGTAAATGGTAATAACGTAAAATACTTTAATGAAAGTGTAGCTGCATAAAATAATGTTTCATATGTAATTGTTGCATATCCAATATGTAAAAACGAGGTATATGATTCAGTTAATTCAGATCCATGAGTGGGTGTAATAAATAAAATCATGACAGAGTTTAATAAACTAAATGTAAATATGACACTAAAAACAATTAAAATTTTACGAAATGGAATTTTAGCAATTCCGATTCCAATACACCCAATAATAAATAAAATTAGCAACAACCTAAAATCAAAAAACAAAAAAGTAATCGTCATACAAAAAATAAATAAAAACAATTTTACTACCCCATCCATACGATGAAAATATGTACTATGCACCTTCCTCCCTCCTATTACTGTCTAAATAAAGCTCCATAAATTTTTCTGGACATACAATCCCACTAAATTTAACAAGCTTGGTTAAAGAACTCTCTCTTAAGTTGGCTCTTTGTAAGGTTTCTTGATCACCAAATACATTAGACACTGTATCATCCGCAATAATTTTCCCTTCATGTAGAACTACTGCACGGTCTGCATATTCTAGTGCGAGATTCATATCGTGAGTGATAAAAACAAATGAGATTCCCTTTTTAGCTAGTTTTTTAATAAACGACATAAATTGTTTATAATGATAATAATCTTGTCCCGCTGTCGGTTCATCTAATATGATAAGCTTGGGATCTATTGTTAATACAGATGCGATTGTTACTCTCTTTTTTTGCCCATAGCTTAGCGCTTGAATTGGCCAATTACGAAATGGATATAAACCACAAATTTTTAAAGTTTCTTCTACTCTATTCTTAATTTCTTCCTTAGAAAAATTATTTAATTTTAATGTAAATGAAACTTCTTCAAAAACAGTGGGCTGTGTAATCATATGATTTGGATTTTGCATCACGTAAGATATGGTTTCCCCACGTTTACGAATAGACCAAGAACTAATATCTTCACCTTCTAACAAGATTTCCCCATTTTTCATTTTGTTTATGCCTATAAGACTATGAGCTAATGTTGATTTCCCTGCTCCATTATGTCCCAACAGTGCCACAATTTCTCCTTCATATATTGAAAGGTTTACATTTTCTAATACTTTTTGTTTATTAGGGTATGAAAATGATAAATTCTCCACTTTAAGTAATTCCTTGTTTTTAGTATTACCTTTTAATATGACTTGTTTCTCCATCCACTCTCTTATAACGTTGCTTACCTTTTCCTTTTGAAGGTTTTCCATTGGATATATTACGTCATTATTACTATCAAAATGTAATCTCTTTAATGCTTCGATGTAAATAGGCTCTCTTAAGCCAATACATGGTAATATATTTGACGCTAAGATTTCTTTTGGTGTTCCTATTGCAATGACTTTACCTTCATCAATTAATATAACTTTGTCTAAATCCAGCTTTAAAATTTCTTCTATCCTATGTTCGATAATAACAATCGTTTTATTATATTGCTCATGTATATCTTTCATAAGTTCTATCGTATGTAATGCGCTTAGCGGATCTAAGTTCGCTAACGGTTCATCGAACAATAATATATCCGCATTTGTTGTTAATAAACCAGCAAGAGAAACTGTTTGCTTTTGACCTCCTGATAATTCATGTGGACTTTGTTTATGAAACGTATGCATCTTCACCTTTCTTAATGAGTCCGAAACAATCTTTTTCATATCCTCTTGATTTACACATTCATTTTCTAAATAAAAAGCTACATCTTCTTCTACTGTCAGACCAATAAATTGAGCATCTTGATCTTGCAAAATTGTTCCCACATGTTTACTCTGTTCAAAAATACTGCCTTCCCTCGGATCTTTACCGGCAATTAATACGTTACCTGTACTAATCCCTTCATAAGAAAATGGAATTAGCCCATTGATACAATGAGCTAATGTCGACTTTCCTGAACCACTTCGTCCAGCAATTAGCACTTTTTCCCCAGGGTATATATGAAAGGTAATATCACTTAAAGTAGGCTGCGCAGCATGCCCGTATTGAAAGGTGAATTGTTCAAACGAAATAATTGGTTGCATGTTAACATCCCTACTTTTCAATTTTTAAATGTGCATGTTTCTTATTGGATTTCGCCAAGCCAATTGTAAGTGGCAATCCAAGAACTAAGAATACGATAACATCGGAAATTGTTGCTCCTAATACTTGTATAACAATTTTGTCAAATGGTTCTCCCATCACAATAATATCGAATGCCCCAGCAAATATAATAGCAATGACAATACCAACTAACCCAGTAATTGCTAAATAAGAAATATCTCCCTTGTTAAATGACCCGTTTTTCACACTAAAACCAACTCTTTTTTGAATAAGACCCATTGAAAAACCAATAATCCCTGAACTAATAACCCAGCCCCACCAAATCCCCCAGCCAGCAATCGTATCTGTTACGGTATGACCGATAAGTCCGATTAAGAGTCCTGCCACTGGACCAAATAATGCTCCAAAAACAGTTAATATAGCTAATGCTGGTTTAATAAATGTATTCGGTGCAATAGAAAATCCCCAAAGTCCTAATATCCCGTATAAGGCTGCTCCAATCCCGATTGCTACTACTAACTTTGTTGATAATTTATTCATTACAATTCCCCTCTCATATTGGTCAACTTTTATTATTCTATATTTATTTTAAAAATGAATTATGCATCGACACTTCCTTTCTATACAACAAAAAAATGACCTCTTACATAAGAGGTCATTTTCTTTCACGTTCAAGAATCCTCTTATCTTTCAAAAAACACATCGTGTCCTCTACGGAATTAGCACCTTCCTATAAAATTGCATAGGGGTTGCTGAGGTTTCTTAGGGCCGTTCCCTCCACCTCTCTGGATAAGTATTAATTTGTAATTCGTATTATGGCACTAAAAAGCATAAATTTCAATACTTTTGTAACTATTTTTATTTTTCGTTAAATAGTACATTTAAATCATTGTATTCTTATCGGAATTATGAAATAATAAATTCAAAATCGTTTCGGGAGGAATGCATTATGAAAGTTATTGGTTTAATTGGGGGATTAAGTTGGGAATCTACATCATTATACTATAAACATATTAATACACTTACACTCTCTCAATACGATCAAAATGCGAAGCTAGTTTTATATAGTATGGACTTTGGAGAAGTAACTACTTTATTACAAAACCATCAATATGAAGAAGTAAAAAATGAACTAGTCACGGTTGCAAAGAAGGTTGAAAAATCTGGGGCTGACTGTTTATTAATGTGTTCAAATACTGTACATCTATTTGCCGAAGAAGTAGAACAAGCAATCTCTATCCCGCTTCTTCACATTGGCGATGTAAGTGCTAAAGAAATGGTAAAACAAAATATAAAACGTATCGGACTATTAGGAACAAAACAAACGATGGAGCAAGATTTCTATAAATCACGATTAGCGAAATATAACATTGAGACAGTTATCCCAAATGAAGAGGAAAGAACAGTTATCCATCATGTCATATTAGATGAATTAAGTAAAGGGATCATTTCAGAAGCATCTAAAGAAAAGCTATTACAAATTACAAAGTCATTAATTCAAAACGGCGCTGAAGGTATACTATTAGGCTGTACTGAAATACCTTTACTCATCTCCCAAAATGATCTTACTGTTCCCGTTTTTGATACTGCTTTTTTACATGCAAATACTGCTGTGCAATTTGCTGGATAAGAATATACAAGCATAAAGGTACGAACCTCTATGCTTGTATATAGTTACGACTATTTCCCCCGCTATTTACGGGCAGTAAAACCCCCAACGATTAAAGTTTCACTTTATTTAAAAGAGATTCAATAACTGCAATTACTTCTTTTGAACCACCACATTCTAAAAAGCTATCATTAAGTTTTCGTATACCATGCTTATACTTTTCGTTTGAAAGAACATCTGTTACAGCCTCTTTTAAAGTGTGCACATTAACATGTTCTTTCAATAGTCTACGCGCTGCTTCCAGTTCAGTTAATCTTTGCGCTATCATAGGCTGATCTTTATCATGCGGTATTATTACAAATGGGACATTATAATGAATGGCATCGTGTACGCTATTCATGCCGCCATGTGTAATAAAAACATCCGCTTCATTTAATATTTCTGATTGAGGTACGTATGGAGCAATTATAAAATTATCTGGTGCTTTCTTAATTTTAGAAATATCATTTCTATCACCAATTGCCATTACAACTATCCCATCAAAATCTGAAAAAGTATCAATACAAGTATTAAAGAATGGTTCGAGTCCTTCAAGCAGTGTTCCCATTGAAATATAAATAACTTTCTTCTCTTTAAGTGATTCCAGTGGAAACTTTATATTTGTTTTACGCTTTGAAATACTCGGTCCAATAAAAATGTTATTTTCTCCGAACGATTCGCTATTAGGTTGGAAATAACGACTTGTGTATACGAGACAAACATCACCCTTATTATTCATAAATTGAAGATTATTCTTTGGTTTTACTCCAAATTCATGTTCCATCTGGTTTAGTAATTTTTCAGAGATCTCCTCTGGTTGGAATGGTATATCTGCATTTGGATGAAAAGGTAATGTCTTCAAAAACTCTGAAGGAATTAAAAATATAGGCGAGGACACTACACCTGGAACTTGTAAATACTCCTTTACTAACTCTCCCGCACCAAATATATCATAAATTACGAAATCAAAATTTATGCTTTCACTTAATTGTTTCGTAATTTCTAATATATATATAGAAGTTTGAACATGCACATGAAAGAAAGCATTTAACCCAGATGAGGTTTCAGCATCAATAGAAATCTCCTTTAATAGATCCGGATGTGTATGTACAGTAGCTCCTAAATCTTCAATCCTATCTTTAAAGTTTGCAGTTGTAATATAATGTACGTTATCCCCTCGTTCAGTAAAGGCTTTCACTAAATTTAATGTAGGGTTTACATGTCCCTCTGCTGGAAAATTAACTACTAAAATATTTAGCACTTATTCCTCACTCCTTACATTTCACTGTTTTAATTAAAGCATACTGTTATTTGTACATGTAATCGTCCCCTAATAGTCCTAAAATGCTTGCTACATTATGTTGATAAATAATTTTCAGTCATCAACATAAAAAAAGCATCTACCTATGTAGATGCCTAACCGTGATAAGGAGTGTTCTGTGAGGTTAGAACAAGCTTCTCTGCTTGTCCTATGCTATCAATATATGATTTATTTTATAAAACGTGAATAGTTAATAGAATTATTTTATCCATTTTATATGATCAAATGGATAAAATACCATTTCTACTTTACCTATTATATTTGACTCATCAATAAGTCCAAGTGTATTCCTACTATCTTTACTATGATTACGATTATCCCCTAACACAAATAATTTATGCGTAGGAACTTTTATTTCTCTCAAATTTGAAAAACGATTGGATACTTGTGACATATCTAAATGTATATACGATTCATCACGCTTTTTACCGTTAATAAATACCTCATCCTCTTTTAGTTGTATGTTATCCCCCGATAATCCAATAATTCGTTTCACATAGTAAGTAGGCTCGTCTTCTTTTTTTATAATGACAACATCTCCATGATGAAAAGACGATAAACAGACGTTTACCTTATTAACAAGTATATAATCTTTTTCATTCAAAGTAGGTTGCATCGAAATTCCTTCTACCATACAAAATAAAAATGACTTATTAATAAAAATAACCCCTATTATAATTAAGATGTAGCTACATATGTTCCTCCAATATTTTAGAATAAACGGCTTCATATATACCTCATTTCTAATCTATTCCCAGATAAAAACGCCTCTAGTTCACATGAATGCTAGAGACGTTTCGTCCATTTTAATTCTCTTTAGAGGCATCTGTTTTTGGCGCTTCACCAGTTAATCGCTTATTTTTCAAATCAAAATAAGCATCTAAAACTTCTTTTCCAATATCGGAGTTAATGCCCGATTTATCATTTTCAACCCACGGTACTACAACAGAAAATGCTACTTCTGGATCATCATATGGCGCATATCCAGCTAATGTTAAGTTATAACATTCTCTACGATCGCCTTTCGCATTTCGCCCAATTTCATTTTCTCCACCATATACAGTTTGTGCGGTCCCTGTTTTACCAGCTGGTTTATATGGTGCTTTTTGGAACGCTCTTACTCCCGTTCCATCTCCTTCTTGAAATACTTTTCTAAATCCTTCTTTTACTTGATTAATATATTCTTGTTTCATATCGATTCTATTTAAAACAACGGGTTCTATTGATTGTACTACTTTACCAACCTCATCTTTTTGAACGGTTTGTTCTCTAATCTCTTGAACAATTTGTGGTTTCATTCGATACCCTCCATTTGCGATAGTCGAAATATATTGTGCAAGCTGAAGTGGTGTATATGTATCATATTGTCCAATAGAATAATCTAATAAGAAACCAGGCTGATTATCTTTTCTTCCAATTTGTCCTGCAGTTTCATTCGGTAAATCAATACCAGTTTGTACGCCTAGTCCAAATTGCCTGAAATAATATCTCATTTTATCAAAATATTCTTGTTTAATATCTAGTGAACTATTTTTCACATAATCCACACCAGCAATTTTTAATGCTATATTAAACATATAAACGTTTGAAGAAACTTGTAACGCTCTTAGATCGTCTATATCACCAAAATTTTTCCAAGACTTCTTTTCCTTAGTTCCTTTAAACTTCATAGGTGCATCATAAAAATGTGTTCCAGGAGTTATTGCATTTGTTTCAAACCCTGTTAACACTGTCGCACCTTTAACCGTTGATCCAAGCTCATATGAACTTGTCAGCGTGCCTAAAGCATAATCTTCTACTTCCATTTTCCCATCTTTTTCTACAAGCCTTTTCCCAGCCATTGATAATACTTGGCCATTTTTAGGATTCATCATCACTACGAAAGCACGGTCTAACATTGATTCTGATCCTTTATATTGTTTTAATATTTTTTCTATACTCTCCTCTACTTTTTTTTGCAATTCCATATCTATGGTTAAAGTTAAATTTTTACCGCTTTTTCCTTCCGAAACCGTTTCCGTTCTCATTGTATTGCCTTGTTTATCAGCAATGCTTCTTACTTCTTTTTTCGTACCATGAAGTACATCTTCGTATTGCTGTTCGATATAACTTTTGCCGACCCTATCATTTCGGCTATAATCACGCACTAAATAATAATCTAATCTTTCACGTGGCAATCCTTCATCAGCATTTGAAACGTTACCAAGAACGGAACGAAATAGACCATCATTTACATAGATTCTCTCCCAATCAACTGATGCGTCTACCCCTGGAAGTTTCGCTAAATTTTCACTAATCACCGCATATTCCTGTTCACTAACGTCCTTTTTAATAATTTGAGGTGCCATCTGAAAACCTGAGGTCATTTTACTTTTAATAGCTAACACTTCTATATCTTTAGCCGTTAGTTCTTGAAGATTTTTATCTGTAACGCGCTTCCTTTTTAAATCTTCTATTTTTTTGTCTAGCTCTTTTCCGGTAATATCCTTATCTCGGAACTTATCTATTTCTTTTTTTGATACTAAGTCTTGAGTAAGTTCTGGATTTAATTGCATCCAAAAGTCTTTCTTATCAGTCTCAGTTAACTTATCTATATCTTCTTGCGGCATTTCAATAATGTCTGCAAGTTGTCTTGCTGATTTTAATATTTCTTCTTGTTTTACACCTTTCACCTTTGTATATGTAATCGTACGTAAAGATTTATTATCAACTACTGGATTTCCTTCACGATCAAATATTTTCCCACGTGGTACAGAAAGGCCCACGGTTGTATTTTCTCTCTTCTCTACTTCATTTTTATATGTTTCTCCATCAAAGATTTGCACTTTTCCTAACTGAATAATGATGCCAGAAAATAATAAAAAAACACAAAGGAATAAAATATTTAACCGGAGAGGTACTACTCTACCACTCTTCTTCTCTTGTTTTTTCACCTTGTCATAATCTCCTCCTTACAATATTCCAAATAATAATCACTTTTCTATATTAAAAGTAATGTACAATTTTTATACATTGCTTTGTACAAATATTAATATAATGTTTAAAACTTAATAGAAATTAAAACAAATGTAAAGAAAAGATAAAGTTTACTAAATTAAATATAAAAAATACCCAATAACAAAAAGATTAGCTTTCACTAATCGCTTTGTTATTGGGTATTAATTGATTTAAGAATTACTACTAGTGCGTATTGCTATACATTTATCGTCACAATTAGAAAAAGATTGTTTACTTTGTACTTTCGGTAAGTAAATTGTTACTGTTGTCCCGACACCAACCTCGCTCATGATACTAATTGTCCCTTGATGACTTTCAATAATTTTATAACTTAACATTAATCCAATACCAGTCCCTTTTTCTTTCGTACTATAAAAAGGTTCACCTAATCTCTTAATTCTTTCTTCAGGTATTCCTATTCCTTCATCTATTACATGAATGATGACACCATCATCATTTATTTCTTTTATGTGAATTGAAATTTCCCCACCATTTGGCATAGCTTCGATTGAATTTTGCAAAATATTAATAAATACTTGTTTCAATTGATTTTCCGAGCATTCAATAATTATATCTTTGTCATCCGTAAATAGTTCAACTTGAATATTTGTCATAATTGCTTTTGTATTCATTAACGATACGACATTTTTAAAAATTTGATAAATATTTTTCTTTTCTGTATTTATCTCATCTGTTTTAGCAATTGACAAAAATTCTTGCAGGATCGCTTCTATCCTTTCAATTTCAGAAAGCATAAGATCAAAATATCTTTCTTGATCTTCTTTATTAATTTGGAATAACTGTATAAAACCTTTAATTACAGTTAAGGGATTTCTTACTTCATGAGCTACCCCAGCTGCTAATTGACCAATTGCTGCAAGCGTATCTGATTTGTTTAGCAATTCTTCTGTCTTTTTTCGCTCTGTAATGTCACGTACAATAATCATAATTTTATCATGTAATAATGGTAAGCACCTAGCTTCAAAGAAATCAATACTTCCATTAAGTGTGAGTGGATATTCTACAATTACATTCGTTCCTTTTTTCTTCACTTGATTAATGGCTTCCTGAAACTGCTGTGCTACTGAAGATGGTAATACTTCGTAAAACTTTTTTCCCATAAAAGCTTCTGCGGGTACGTAAAACTTTGTAGGAGATCCTGCTTTGTAATCTATAATTGTGCCATCATCTTCTGTTAAGAAACATAAATCTGGTAAAGCTTTAAATATTAATTCCAGTTCAGATGTTTGTTGTTTTAACTGCTCTTCTATCGCTTTTAAATGTGTAATATCTACACCAACAGCCCAATAACTATATCCTGTTACAGGAAACTGTTCTGATATATTAGACCACATTATTGTTTTGATTTCACCATTTTTACATGTTAAGTGCATTTCCCAATCTCTGAAATTTTTTCCACAAGTTAAAAATTTCTTTTGTATTTGCTGGCGATAACTATGATCAGGATATAATAATTGAAGTGCATTTGGATTTCCAATTATTTCTTCAGCGGTATAACCTGTTACAATTTCACATTCTCGGTTCCACAAAACAAAATCTCCATTATAATCAAGCGCATCGACCATAACAGGCATGTTTTGTAAAATCGTATGTAGTTCCTCCTCTTTCTGAGAAAGCAACGTTGTTTTTTTACTTTGAATTACTTTTATTGCGCCATCTAAAATTAAACTTGAGAGCATTTCAAAGTATTTTTGACAACTGAAAATTTCGCTTTTTTTGGACCATACAACAAAAGATCCTAAATGTTGATTGTATAAGAAAATGGGGATTTCAATCTTTGGAAGTTTACTCTTAATTATCTCATTCATTCCGAATGAAAAAATACACTCTTTTTCAGCATCAAGAAGTTGATGTGATATGTTAGTTAATTTATAAAATTGTTCTGCCATGGTTTCTATTGTACTCACATCAATAAGTTCCATTAGCCGCGAATTCATTCCTTTTTCACCTCAATATGTAAAATTAATACAAATCTAAAATTCATACTTCTCCATTATACGAAGAAAGCTAGTGTAGGTATATAGCTGTAGAATAATTATTCGCACAAATTTTATTTTTCAATTAAAATAAGAAAAGAATGTATATACTGAATATACCTTTAATTAGTAGATATTTCGTTCATTCCTCCTTACATTCACTGAATTTTTCCTTGAGGGTCATACGCGTCACTAATAACGGTATAAAAATGCAACAAGTATAAAATTCATAAAATATTCACAAATTTCATGAAAAATATAAACATTTATTCCAATATATTCTATATAATGAAATGTAATAAGGCTTCTATGAATCTCATAGAATACCTTACCCCTAATAAAAAAGAAAAAAGAATCCCTTTGGATTCTTTTTTCTTTTTTAATTACATTACATATTTATATAAAGCATGTGCCACACCATGTTCTTCATTTGATAACGTTTCGTATTTACAGATTGTTTTTATTTCTTCAACTGCATTACCCATCGCAATTGATATGTTCGCTTTTTCCATCATAGAAACGTCGTTTAGCCCATCACCTATCGCTACAGTGTTTTCAACTGGAATATTAAGATATTCTGCTAAAGTATATAATCCATTCCCTTTTTGAGCATCTCTATGATTAATCTCTAAATTGTGCCAATATGAAGATGTAATTGCTAAATCTGTATTATGAATAAATGTTTCTTTTAGTTTTTTTAATTTCTCAATATCATAAGAAAATGGTAATAGTTTATGCACATGTATATCTGTTTCTACAATTGGCTTACAACTTTCCGCACTATGAAACGCTGTATGCTCAAGATATAATGCTGCGATTGTTTTTAACTCTTTCAAGTCGAAATTTTCTTTTGAATTCTTCACATACTCAATTTCATTACGTACACTCTCTACTCCATAATCCGGTACATACACACCTTTATCAGTATAAAGCTGATAATATAAACCATTCTCTTCAAGATATTCCACAATTTCAAGTGCCTGCATATTTTGAATTGGATATCTCTTCATCATTTTCTTATCTTTATATATAAGCGCACCATTTTCCGCAATGATTGGACACTCTAAATCAACTTCTAACAATAATCGTTCAATATCAACAATAGAGCGTCCAGTACAAATTGCTACAACATGGCCAGCTTCTTGACATGTTCGAATTGCTTCTGCATTTTCTTTACTAATCATTTTATTCCCCGAAAGAAGAGTTCCATCTAAATCAATTGCGATTAATTTCATTATTTCTTCACCACTTTCTATAAATACACGAGTTCTAATTAATTATTAGGTATCGTTTTCATACAATCCTCGTGAGGTACTTCTTATTTATAATTTATGAAAAGCGTTTCAGGTCAAGAAATAATTAAAAATAAAATCCAAAGCTTTTCTTTTTAAAAAGCTTTGGATTTCAAACTATGAATTATAACTAATGTATTTTGTCTCACACATGTACACATTTTTTTCTTCAGTTGGGATATATACTTTAAACTTTTCTAACCGTTTTCCATAGATATGAATTGTGATAACGCTTTCCTTTTTGCTAATTTCAAGAATATGACAATCCGCAGGTGGAATGACTTTATCGGTTTCTCCTTCTCCCAAATAAAGATTTCCTGTATGTGTTAAATAAACAAGTGAATTTCCAAGTTGTTTCGTTTGTATAAAGTTCTGCACCATTATCCTTCCTGAAAAGACGCCTTCTACCCCCCATGTGCCGTCATGATCATGTAAAGGTGTAGATTGTCCATCTTTCCATACGAGAGCTAGTACTTCAAAACGTTTGAGCGGATCCTCATACAATAAATGTCGTGCATATTGAGTCGAATTCGCCTTCTGTTTATCTAACGGAAGCCATGTTTTCTTTTCTAAAAGTTCTTCTAGTAACTTTTCAATGCCACACACTATTTCTTCTTCAAATAAACCGTTTTCCATAAGATCTGTAACACCTTTAATAAACTTTTGAAATGATTTACTTCCATTACAAGTCAACATAGGAATCCTCCTCTACGTTTTATACAACTCCATATTAAGGTAATTACCTGAAACTCACAATTGAGAAACAAAAAACAAGATGCAAATGTATGCACCTTGTTGAGATTTTTATTTGGCTTTCAATCGAATAGGTAAGTATTTTAATGTTTGTTCATTTTCCAATATACATTTTTCTAAACAGAAAGATGGAGATAGCTCTATTTTTTCAAAAGCATTTATAAAGGTAGTTAATGCAATCTCAGCTTCTAAACGTGCAAGTGGTGCTCCTAAGCAAAAGTGAGGACCTTTCCCAAAGGTTAAATGCTTTTCATTTCCTATTCGATGTACATTAAATTGAGAGGGGTGTGAAAATTTTTTCTCATCTAAATTCGCTGCACTAACCCACGCAACAATCATCTGATCCTTTTTCATTAAAGGGCCAAATATATTTGTATCCTCTGTAATCCTCCGGGCCAATGTAACAGGAAAGCGATAGCGTAATACTTCCTCAATCGCTTTTGAAATTAAGCTAGGGGTTTTTCTTAAATCTTCATAAATTCCAGGTGAATCTACTAAAAAGCAATAAAAGCTATTAATAATTAAATTTGTAGTGGTTTCATTCCCAGCCGCTAGTAAACCTAATGAAAAGGTTACAATTTCTTCATCGGTTAATCTTTCGCCTTCATATTCAGCTCGAATTAAATCGGAAATGATATCATCAGTTAAATGATATCTCTTTTCCTGAACGATCGGTAGAAGATATGCTTTGAATTCATTTAATGCTATCTCTTTCTCCGCATCCAGATCATTAAACTTTTCTTTACTATACGGCATAAATAAAATATCAGACCATTCTTTAATTTTTTTACGATCTGTTGTTGGGACTCCTAATAAATCAGAAATAACGGTAACAGGTAAAGGGGCAGCAAACTGTTCAACGATATTAACTTCACTATATTTTTCGATATGCTGTACAAGTTCATCTGCGATAGCCTGTATTCGAGGTTTCCACTGTTCTAGACTTCTTGGAGTAAATGCCTTAGAAACAATGGAACGTACATTGCGATGTTCTGGTGGATCTGTAGAGTTTATATTTATTCTAGTTTCTAATGGAGGGATTGAGAATTGTCTGCGCTCCCTTCTACTTGAAAATAAGCGATAATCTGATAAAACACGATTTACATCATCATATAAAAAAACATTCCATACATCCTGCTCTTCATCATAATGAACTGGGTGATTATCCCTCATCAAACGATACCATTCATATGGATTCCATAATTCTTCTTTTGTTTTCAGCTTTGAAATTTCATGAACTAAAATAACATTTTCAGGTGAAGCCATAGTTCTTTCCTCCCTTTTCTTTTACAATAAAAGTGATAGGTCGGCAGTTCAAAGTTGTATAAACTATCATATGTTATTTTAACATATACTAAAGGAGATTTTTCATTAGAGAACTTGAGAAATATATAAGGGGGATTTTTATGTACGTTGACATTTTACTACTAGCAGAATTAACGACAGGACCAAAACATGGATATGAAATCAAAAAAAATGTTCAAAATCGTTTAGGTGAGAATTTTGAATTAAATCACAACATGCTTTACCCTGCCCTTCGGCGCTTTGAAAATATGGGTGCTATAACGAAAAAAATACATAAACAAGTTGGAAAACCAAATCGAAATATGTACGATATAACAGAAACAGGAGAAGAAATTTTTTCTGAAATGTTACGAGAGTTTCCCGAAAAACTTGCGACAAATAATGCAGAATTTCTTGTTCGTATCGCACTATTTGAAAAACTTGAATATGAAGCTAGAAAAGAGATTTTGACTGTACGTCAAAACGTACTACATAATCAACTTACCGCTATCCAGTCTCTAGAGGTTACCTCACCCTTTATTACTGAAGTCATTGAATTTAGTAAATCACGAATTGAACATGAATTGAGTTGGATTACATCACTTATGAAGAAAATATGAAAAAATAACAAAAAAAGCTAAAATCAATGAATGAAAATGATATTTATTATCAATACTATCATTAATAAAAGGGCAACCACGATTTGGCTACCCTTAAACAATTTACACTTCTGGATCGAATGTTTTGCAATCTGTTTCTTCCGTTGTAGATGCATGTTTACCTTTATGACTTACTACGTAAATTGCCTCTGCACTACATTTATTACCATTCGCCCAAAATTTACAGTTGTTTACTTCACATAAAACGTCTTGTGCCATAGTATCACACCTCCTTGTTCTATTATCATTAACAAAATTCGGAGGTATGATACTATTCGTCATCCATTTTTTATTCCCTTTTTAGCTTTCTTAATGGTTCAATATCTCCGCGTACAATAGCATCAATATTTCCAGTTATTTTTTCAATATCAAAATGCCACCATTGAATTTGCAATAATTCTTGAATTGTTTCATTTGAAAATCTCTCTTTTATTTTATTTGCAGGGTTTCCACCAACAATTGTATATGGTGCGACGTCTCTAGTCACAACAGATTTAGCTGCAATGATTGCACCATCCCCTATTTTTATTCCGGGCATAATTGTTGTATCCATACCAATCCAAACGTCATTTCCTATAACTGTATCACCTTTGTAAGGTAAATCAGACAAACTAGGTGTATACTTCTCCCACCCATTTCCAAATATATTAAATGGATATGCCGAAAATCCATCCATCCGATGATTGGCTCCGTTCATAATAAAGTTAACTCCAGATGCAATACAACAAAACTTTCCAATAATAAGGCGATCTCCAAGAAATTCATAATGATGTAATACTCGATTTTCAAATTTTTCTCCATCTTTCGCATCATAATAAGAATAGTCACCAACAAGTATATTAGATTTTGTTATTGTATTTTTTATAAATTGAACGTTTTGATTTCCTTCAATAGGGTATTTAATATTTGGATTAGGATTCATTCTGTACAGCACTTCCTTTACCACTTATTTCACTTTCTATCGCTATTACTGGCTTTAAATTGTATATAGGTATAATAAACAATAATCCAATTATAAAAAGTAAAGCCGTCCCTTCATACATCATACTTAATGAAAACATCTCTTTTAATGAGCCAGCTATACTCATCGTTACTACCATTGAACCGGTAAATAGCGGACTTAAAATACCATTTACACGACCTATAAAATCGGTATCGCTATTTTGAATAATAAGCGTATTAATACCAATTTGGATACAAGGAAGAGCTAAACCACTAAAAAGCTGCGCTGTAAGTGTAACCCATAAATTTGTAGAATACCCTATAATGCTAATACCAATTGCTTGACCAAGCATACCGATAATTAACATCTTTTGCGGAGCAACGTTTTTCGCAAATACCATCGCTAATGCCCCGCCAACAATCATTCCCGCACCATTTACTGTTAGTAGCCACTGTAAACTCTCTTTTGATAATCCTAACTGCTCAGTCACAATAAATATACCTAATGGCTGAATTAATCCTATACCTAGTCCTGCAGCCATAAAACAAAGCCCCAGCAAAGTTAATGCTTTTTTCTTTTTGACATACTTAATACCGTCCTTCATCTCCTGCAACAGAGTGATATCTTTCTTTTCTACGTCGTTTTCAAGATCTTTCGGAAGAAATAACAATACAACTGCCGCAAGTACAAACGAGATGCCTGTTATGATGATTGAAATATAAATTCCAAAACTATGAAAGATAAATGTCCCTAGGATTGGTCCTAATACCATAAATATTGCAAATATCGTTTGATATATAGACATTGCTAATTGAATTTGTTCCGTTGATAAATGTTGTTTAAACAACTTCATTCCAGATGGTTGTGAAAACTGTGAAAGGATTGCAGAGATGAGTGTCACAAAAAACACAATTTTCCACGTTCCAAACATAAGCGTAATTAATACAGCGAATACTGAAATGGAACTTAACGTCTCACACCATATCATTGTCTTCTTTGGCTTCCACCTATCAGCAAAAGTACCGCCAATAAATGAAAAAATAAAAATTGGAGCGAATTCAGCAACTGAAATCATCGAAATAGCAAAAGCATCACCTTTTGTCATTTCCATTACATATAGTAATACCGCAAAGTTTCGAACCCATATTCCTATTTGTAAAAATAATGCTGATGCTAAAATCCCTTGAACAAACCGATTTTTTAATACTTGTGATACCCCATTGTTTTGTTTCGTTACTACATTTGTCGACATAAAAAAGCCTCCTATTTCATGTTCTGAACAGGAGGCAGCACAAATCATATAAAAAGACTATATATTCGCAGAGCGAAATACATCCCTTTTCTATAAATGTACAGACTAACCCTATTCAGAAGAATATTTCGTTTTTTAACGAAGATCTCTTACAAATAGAATTAGTTGATCATTGGGATGTCTTCACCCTTCCGTTTCGAATTTAAATAACACATACATACTCTATGTAAATCATTTTCGATGTATGCATGTCTCCTTTTACTATTCTAGAAAGTTAAAGGCAATTCCTCTAAAGAACGCATTAAATAGTTACCTTGCCATTTAATTTCTTCACGATTCCCTTTTATTTGTAGTTCAGGCATTCGATTAAACAAAGTAGTAATAGCAATCTTTGCTTCCAACCTAGCAAGTGGAGCGCCTAAGCAGAAATGGCTACCATGACCAAAGGCAATATGACGATTATTTTCCCGAGTAATATCGAATACTTCTGGGTTTTCAAATACAGTTTCATCACGGTTTGCAGAAGCTAAGGCAATGACAACCATATCTCCTTTTTCAATTGTTTGGTCGTGAATTTGAAAAGGTTCATCTGCCCATCTTGAAGTTGTAACCTCAACTGGAGAATAATATCGTAGTCCTTCCTCAATAGCGGCATCAATTAATTTTGGATTTTCTTTTAATAACTGTAATTGATCTGGATTTTCGAGGAGCGCTAATACCGTATTTGTTATTAAATTTACCGTTGTCTCGTGTCCCGCCACAATTAGTAACATTATCATTGAATATAGTTCCCGAGCGCTAAGTTTATGCCCTTCACTCTCTGCAAGTATTAAAGCACTCACCAAGTCTTCTTTTGGCTCTTTTCGTTTAATATCAACTAAATATTGAAGATATGTAATAAACTCAGATAGTTGCTTTTCAGTTTCTTTTATTTCTTCTGGTGTTTCTGGGTAAGCAATGACAGCATGAGACCAAATTCTAAATTTCGCTTGATCTTCTTTTGGAATGCCAAGCATTTCACTTATTACAATAATCGGTAAAGGGAACGAATAATCATCAACAAGATTTAATGAACCCTTTCGCTCGACTTCATTTAACAAATCATCTGCAATATCCTGTATTCTTCCTTCCAATTGCGTGATCATCTTCGGTGTAAAAGCTTTTTGTACGAGTGATCGTAAACGATTATGGTTAGGTGGATCTGAATTTAACATATGAGTAGTTAAATAATCACTATTGTCAACAGTAAGAAACACATTCAATGTATCTTGAGAAAATACATTGGCTGGATCTTTTTTTAAGCGACTATCTTTTAAAAGTGGCAAAGCATCTTCATATCTTGTGATAAGCCATTCCGCACCTAGTTCAGTTTTATTCACAAATAAGATAGGTTGCATTTTTCTAGATTCTTTATAAATTTCATACGCATCTTCTTTAAATTGAGCTGAAGCTAAATTAATGCCCTCCTCTATTTTTAGTCCAACCTTGTTTTTCATTGACATTGTATTCCCTCACTCTCATTTGTTTTTGAAAACCAACCCAACATATGCATTATACTCTAATAAAAACGTGAAAATTGTAAATTTTTAACCAAAATCTTACTTCGTATATTGAAAAATAAAAAAGTGAGAGAGTAAAATCGTTTCACTCTCCCACTACTCTTTATGCGAAGCACATAAAATTACTAATTTGTTGATAGCGATAACTTACTTTACGACGACGACCACCTTGCCAAGTGTAACCTGATACTCCGTTTCTTCTCACTTCAGTCGGAAAGAACCATAAGTCCCTTCCGAAAGGACCAGGACGATGTAAACGTAAATAGCCCCATCTTCCTAGACAATTACACATCCATGATTTCATATTGCCCGCTTGAGATGGAGACGCAAAGGTAGACGGTAACGACGGAGCTTGCGACGGCGGTGGTGACGTTGGAGCATCTTCCGCATCATCTGGTCTGTAATCTTCTTGTTCCATATCTCTCGCTTCATCTACAGATTCATACCCGTAGTTTTGTGGATTATAATACATCGCTTGATCATATGGATAATTTTGTTGGTTATACATATTAACAAATCACCTACTTTTCATTCATTACCTTTAACATTTATATGTGATATGCCCTCTCTGGGAAGCTTATGTTATAGCCCAAATTCAACTTAAAAAGCTCGTATTATTAAAAATACGAGCCTTTCAAAAATAGAAGGTGTTTATTATTTCCTTAACTTCACACTATAAAAACGCATTTCATCTAACGAACCTTCAAATTCAAATACTTCTTGTTTAATTAATTGTTTCAAGCGATATTCTAAGAAAGTATCTCCAACCAATTGTTCAACAAGACCAAGTGCTTCACCAATTACTCTAGGAGCTTTGAGGAATTCTCGATCAGCACCCACACTTTTCGCGCATTCAATTATAAATTGATCAAAATAATCTTCTTGTACAGAATATACTTCATTTTCTTTCCACACTCTTAAACATTCTACGCTTCCCGATATTCTATCCCATTCATGTTCAAACTTCATTCGCTTCTCTTCAGTTAAATAAGGTAACTTTGCAAAACTTTTTTGGAATAGAGCTAAACTTTCAGGTGGTAATTCTCCAGTTCCACGAATATCATACTCTTGTTTTAATATTTCTCGACTTGCTTCAGATGTATTAATAACTCGAATGTTTTTCTTATCCTTTAATTGTGCCATTACAAAACTTAGGCCTACATGTTCATGTGCATTATCAGCCTTCCAAATTGTAATAGGCGTTTCAACAGGAATAGTATGTAGTTCTTCTATAGTTGCTATAAATCTTGATAAATATTCTTCTTCAAAATAACTATCATAAGCAGTTAAATTATTTATTAACCACTTCTGTCTTGCTAGTTGCCCCCCATTCGTATGCAACTTATATATCGGTCCAATTGAAAAGAATTCAGAAAAAGCAACAACACTCTCTTCAGATAATTCTTCTTGACTTAACATATATGTTAAGCAACCAGCCGTTGAATCATCAAAAGCAATATGTACGTGCGTACTTTCTTTTACATTTCTTTTATAAGTAGGATTACTCGTT
The DNA here is from genome assembly GCF_002558005.1 of Bacillus sp. AFS012607. Lineage (NCBI taxonomy): Bacteria > Bacillati > Bacillota > Bacilli > Caryophanales > Bacillaceae > Bacillus > Bacillus sp. AFS012607. The sequence continues at coordinate 45,603 of NZ_NTVM01000011.1, read as the reverse complement.
AATTGTTTCGGAATATCCATCAAATTTTTAATTGTATCTTCACTATAGTTTTCTTCTAATAAGTTTAACTGTATGAGAATACTTTGAAGTAAATCTTTAACCTCATCCTCGTACATATCCTCTACAGCATTTTTAATTTTATCTATCACACAAATCCCTCTATTCATTTCAAAAATAACGTAGATTATAGTGTATCATTTTAGTATAGTTCTTTAAAGTCAAATCCAGATTGCTAGAGCAATCTGGATTTTCAACAAATACTTTCCTTATATTTTTGAATTGCTAAATATTTTTACTTTGAAAATCCTTGTATCTAAATGTATAATTATATAAAAACAAAAATATAGGAGCTACATTTATGGAGAAAGTACTTACTAATTATAGACATTACTTAAAAAATTGGAGATTTATATTTATTTGCATACTACCTGTTATCGCCTTATTCGTTACTTTCTATGTCATCTTCGAACTACTGTTTCATCAAGATTTCTACTTATCTAACTTAATTTCTGCTATCATATTATTTTTAATATTTACTAATGTTAAAGATAAATTTAAAATTAAAGGCTAAAGAACATTATTTAAAAATAGCCCTTTATTCTTGCATCCTACTATAAAATAAGCCTTGCAGTAAATTTTTACAAAAATAAGAGCACCCTGCAATTGGATGCTCTTATGTGATTAGAAGTTTTTTCTGAGTATTAAGTAGGACACGAAGATCTTGTCCTACTACATAATATATGCTTGTACTTATTATTTCGTGCATATATTAAGCACCATGTTCAGGTACTTAATATATGCATAGTCATTGCTAAAAAAATCTACTCAAATATTCACTATACAATTTCATATTTATAAATTAAAAAACATCCATTGGGGATGTTTTTTATCTAACGATTTTAAGCTTCCATAAACTTAGCCGGTACACCAATTTTTTCAACTACAGAAGATATATTAGTAGGATTAATCATTACATTTTCAATACATACTAATTTATTTTCTAATATCCCATTCTCTGTAGTAATAAGTTCTTCAAACCGATCTAAAGTCATTGAAAATTTGTGTTCACTTCCACCATTCATACTAACTTTTACATACTTCATAGTGTCACCGCCTTTCATAATAATTTACATTTCGACAAGAAGGCGCTTACACCCTTTTTTTATTTACTCTTGGATTTCTCACGTTTACATATATTTTGAGAAAAGAAACTACTATTATTTACTCACAAAATTATTACTAATAAGAAAGATAAAGATAAAAATGCACAAAGTGGAATATATAAACCAGTATCCATTCTAGCGAAGTGCGTATCTTTTTGTCGTTTAAAGATACCAAAATAATTAAACTCACCAATTACTCTAATAGAAAAGACGATCATACAAATCCAGGAACCGACTTGAATAATAACATTAGGAACTGCAAAATGAACAATATTTGCTTGTTGCAACAAAATTATCGCTGCCATACTTAATAATAATGCAATGAACAATGTCATTCCGGCACGAGGTGTAAACGCCTTTTCCCCTGATTTAGTTGGTATAACACTATTTGTCCCCCAATTACCTCCGAAACCCCAATATACATGTAAAAAGCTAACTAAGAATAATATACAAGCAGATATATATGTAATGATAAGCATTTTATCCTCCCCTTATTTTATTTAACTTCTCACCTATAAAATATGCTATCCCCCCCTCATTAGCAACCTTTATTTAATTACATAAAAAAACCGTAATGATTTATCAATATTAAGATAAGTCATTACGGGGTTATTAAACTTCATTATGCATTAAACCTATTTCTTCGGCGTTCCATCCTTGTTTGACCTTGAACTTCATTTTCTTTGTATGGATCTATTTTCTCTGTCATTTTATATGTTGCAACTGGTTCTTCGTACTTATGCTCATGTATCTTTTCTGGAATTTTACTTTTAGATTCTTTCCCACCAAACTTAAATAGTTTCATCTTTAATTTCGGTAATCTCGGAAGACGAATCTTAAATGATAATCTTTTGCGTTTCTTTTTTGGTCCAAGTAGATTTATATTTTCTTTATTATTATCTTTCTCTTTGCGGTGAATGAACATCGCAAGTAATCCTCCTAATACAAGTCCTCCAATTAATAGTAATATATATACATAATGGCTTGTCATTAAACTCGTCATGCGTTCAAGTATGACTAACGACTGTACTTCTTTTATATCCCATAGTAAAGCGGCCCATAATGAGAATAATCCCAAAGTAAGTCCATATGTACGAAAACGAAATAAACATGGAATTAACGCGACACATGCAGCAATTTTCGCATTTGCTATGATTGAGCTTGTTGTAATATCCTGATGCCAAATAACTAACAGTAATGTTATAAATGGCGCATACGCTATCCAGCTGCATATACGTGAATACATCTTTTTAGCAAAATAACTACCGAAACTAGTAAAAAATAAAAGCCCTCCAATATATACAGATTGTTCTAGAGGGATTTGCTTTGTAAGTCCTGCAATTGGAAAGAGGACGCTCAGTAGCATTAAGAGCACATCTAATTTCTTCACCATTCCCCATTCCTTTCAAATTTTTTCAATTAATAAAAATCGCTTTTCCATTTGGTATAGTTTTTGTATTTCTAAAAAACATATTAATCCTGTCTGCACATAAAGTAAATATGTAAACGAAAAGATACTTGACAAATGATATCCTTATTTGCATAAAAAAATGACAAATCCTGATCGATATAACGAGCAGGATTTGTTTACTAGTATTTAAAGTAGAATAATTGAATCTTTCTTTTCTACTTTTACTACATCTACATCCAATTCATCATCAAATTCTTTAAATTCTCTTGCATCTATGTCAGTAATATAACTCTTTATTACTTTTTCCATATGTACGGAATATGTCATGTGTACATTCTTTTTCGAAAGCATACTAGAATTACAGCACATGTAATGTATCATTTTAGCGATATAATCCCTTTCTACAGGTTTTACACCTAATGGTAGAATTTCAATTATATATCGCTGAAAAACTTCACTACAATTAAGTGAATATTCACCAGTGCTATAATACATCCCTTTTTGATCTGCATATAAGCCTATTCTATCTAGAGCATCATCACATTCTATTACACCGTAGCTTGGTACATCAAAACCTGTATTTATTCTAATAATATTTAAGTTGGGAACCTTTAATACCTCTGGAACAATATCAGGTAAAATATCTGTATTAATTTCTTTATTTTGTAACTCTTTTATCCAATATTTTCTCAAATTTGCATCTACAATGAAGTAAACTTGTTCATTTTGTTCTTTTGCATATTGTACAATTTCCATTAATGTTTCGAAAACATATTGTTTAAAAAGAGCCCCCATATCATTTCTCTTTGATGGTTGTGATAAAAATGCATTATGTTTATTTATATTTAATAATACGTAATCAATCTTTTGCCACTCTGTATTCCCATATAATTTATATAAAATTTCTTTTCCTTTTATTTTTGAAAGAATAGGTAAGAAATCAAATTTCGATATTCGTTCAATTGATAAATTAACATATGTACAAGGTAAATTTATCTTATTCCAACTACGCTTCAAAAATCCTTTTTGTTCTAATAGACTAAAAACACTATTTACAATTGTTTTACGAGATACACTTTGGCCTATAAATAAATTAATAAATGTTGAAATACGATTTGTTCGTGCAAATCCCTCTCTAATGATTTGTTTTGGATCAATTTTTTCGCGTCCATCACAATTTTTCATTGCGATTAATGCTAATGTCGCATCACTGCGCTCACCCGCGGTAGCATAGACAGCTTTCGTAACATCATCTACAAGATTTGTTTTATATTTTTGACAATATTGCATTTTATATGGATTTTGTAACACCTTTTCAATATTGTATCTCACAATCTTTAATAATACTGGGAAATCTGTATTCAATACATAAGAATTTTCACCAATTTTAGTCAAAACAATTTCGCTATCAAGTAATGCTTGTTCTATTTCCAGCGCTATATTTTCAGACCAAACTTCTAATGTTAATGTCTCTAATCCTTTTGGTGCAAATAAAGGAAATAATTCATTTTTGTTATTTGTTGCTACCTTTTTACATTCTGGAAGTATTGTGAAATAAGAGAATTTACGCTGGAATTCTTTAAATAAATACTCTCTTTCCTTTACTTTTATACCTGGTTCTATTTTAGTACCTTGGACTTTATATATTCTTTCATTGTATGGAAATAACACCCTTTTATTTTCCCCGACAATATAATCTTTCGGATATTGGAGAATATGGTCTAAATCCAAATCTCCACCTATTTGAAAATCATCTTTTAAATTTCTAAATATCTTAATCCATTTCATGCCGGTTGTAGCTTGTTGCATTTTTAGTTTTACAAACCGTATTTTTTTATTATTTGATGCAAACTCTGGGGTAGAAATCAATATCATCCCTCGTTTTCGTCTGAAAAGTAAAGGAATATCTGGATGATTATATTCTTGATATTAAGACGGTTTTTATGAGCGTTTCGTATAAGTGTGATTTAACTGATTAAGACTATTTGTAAAGACGACATATCAGCGATAATTTATGTCTATTCTGTATAAGTGTTAGCAAGTTCGTTTGCAAACTTGTTAGCACTTTTTTATTTAAATAACTCATACATTTCTTTTTACTTTACTGATTATATTTCCAATTGCGTACTAATTATGTAGGTTCGTCTACCTACCATATTTCAGACAAAATAGCCGGTACGGATTGATGCCAACAGGGTAATGGCAATATAAGTCTTCTTTCTTCTATTATTTTATTTCCAAGTATGTATATCATATTTTTCATTAATAGAATAAGAGAATTTAATAGTAATGACGATAAATTCATATATCTTATTTATATATTTTATGTTATAGTTTCATGTGTTAATTAATTACAATATTTTTCAAAAAGAGTATACATAGTCATATCAATCATGTTATTTGGGATAAGTTGTTCTTTAAATTAGGAATTAAATAAAGAATCATAAAAACGCGCTAGGTACAACTAAGAAAGAAACGGGATAAAGAATAAGTCATTGGGGGACTAGTAATGAAACATAAAGTGTTATCGGTAGCATTACCAATTTTGCTAATTAGTGGAGTAGGTTGTTCAAAAGAAGATACAGAAAAGAAAAAGACTGATAATTTACAAGTAGCTGAAGCGGAATCTAATAAAAAGGCCTTAGAGACTGTAAACAAAGAAGTAGATACACTACGCAAAGAAAAAGATGAATTAGAGAAGAAAGTAGCCGAAGCGGAATCTGATAAAAAGGCTTTAGAGGCCGCAAACAAAGAAGTAGATAGACTACGCAAAGAAAAAGATGAATTAGAGAAGAAAATAGTTAAAGAACCAGGAATCAAAGAACAAGAAAGAAAAGAAAAAGCCCCTCTAACAGATGTCCATGGCCCTATCACGATAAAACAGTATCAAGAAAAGATGGAGACACTTGTTAATCAGTTTTCAAGGGAGCTGCAAGCTACAAAACCGATATTTGCAAAGGATCAAACATTAAAAACAAATCAAATGGAGTTAAAGAAACAATTTGAAATAGTCAAGGGAGAACTTAGGAAGTTAAAAGAACTTGACCCACCTAAGGCTTATGATTATTTCAAAGTGCAACTAAGAGACGATGCTAAAGTAATTGAAATATGCATAGAACAAATATTTGTAGGTTTAGATGAAAAAGATACTGAAAAGGTTGATTCAAGTTTAAAAGCTATGTATGGATATATAGATACTATGGGTTTGACACTAAACGAAATAAGAAAATTAGAAGGCTAATCCTTAGAAAAGAGTTATTTGTTAATGAAATATAAATTACTAAATTTATCTACCCCTGTATTTCTTGTACTAGGGGTAGATTTGAGAATGATGATAACATAAGGTAAGGTATTAAATTTCGTTGAAGTTAAAAAAATAATGAATGCTATTAAAAAAAGAGAGTTCCCTATTGGTAACTCTCTTTTTCACTGCACATACGCATAGGCTTCATTTGCTTTTAAATTGTATGTTTCATCTTCACTATTATTATGCACTTTATTTCTCACCAAACTATTCTTTTCTATAAAATATTTAGTATATGCATAGACTTCATTTGCCGTTACATAGTATCCCTTTTCTATTGTGCAATTTATATTTGGCACCATTATTAATATGCAATATTGCATATTGGTACAATATATATAAATGTTGTAATTTACATTTAACCCCTGTAAAATTTAGGGTGTAAAGAATATTATAGGAGATGTGATTATGAAGAAAATTTTAACTTCACTTATGCTAATTGGATTAGTAGTATTTGGCTTTCTTTTACCAAGCAATAATGCAAGTGCAGCTGAAAACACGCCACTTGTCGACAAAGTGCAAATTACTAACATTGGAAACAATGAGTATATCGACTATGGTCAAGGTAAAAAGTATCGAGTTTATGCATATAAAAACACAACATTCAAAGGATATGCATATGACGCAAATGGACAAGCAGTACCTGCTGGTACAACTTTTTACATTTACTTCGATGGCGCACTAAATTTTGCTAAAAAAGATATTTTATGTACTGTAGGAGCAAATGGTGCATTTGAAGGTTCAGTGGAAATGCCTAGTGGTAAGGGGAATTATTCTTTCTGGGCTTCAAAATCAACACACTACTACGATATTGTGACTCTTGGCTATTACAATGGTCCTAACAAAACTAATCCGATTTCAAAAGCAAATGAAAAAACAGTTTATCATTACGCTCAGGGAGTATATCATCCATAAAAAAGAGCCAGCCTATAAGCTGGCCTTTTTTTATTTTATAGAAATATAGACGTTATAAGTCGTAATGTAGTAAGTTTTTCCTTTTAAATCGTGTTCTTTATATTGCACGGATGCTTTCGGTTTAAATACTCAGTTTAGATATGATGAATTAGTAAATATAAATTAAAAGAAGCCACCCAACAGGATAGCTTTCAATGTTTATTTGTTAATGTACTCGTACCACCAGTTTCTTTCATCCATCCAAGCTGTAATCTTATCAAGCTCGCCATTAGGTAGTACTTCAGTTTGTAAGTACGCTAAACCAGTTAATGGATCAGAGACAACCTTCCCTTTTGTTCCAAGCTCATTCATAGCATTTAGGACTTCCCGAACCAGTGAAATGCCAAACCCACCAGATTTAACGTATTGATAGCCACCATTAGCAACAGATTGTTCTGTTTGTTCCTCTCCTGTAAACCAAGATAACGGTTTACTGCCAATCAATTGGTTCAAATCACACTTACCGATACCAGGTACATTACCTGTCTCTGTGTATTGCCAAATATCGCATGGATAAGCTGGCTTGTTACCGCCATAACGAGGGATCCACACAAAGTCAGATTTTACATTTTCCATACCAAACGGAGCGTACATATGATGACCAACGTATAAACCAACTTTCTGAGCACCTAATCTGTGTAGTTCATCAATAAATGCTTGTGTGCCCGCTCTCATATCATTCATTGTTTTTACTTCAACATCCGCAACCCAGACTGTCGCGTTCTTGTCTCCGCGGTTCCAGAGATCACGAGCTTCTATTCTTGCATCATTTTCTGAAACGAAACGACAGAATGCATAGTTACCAAAAGGAATACCATGTTGCTTCATGGCTTGTACATATCCTTTATACAATGGATCTACATAATTTGAACCATCTTGTACACGAGCGATGATGAAATCAATGTATTGCTTTGCTATAGGCCAGTTAATGTCAGCATTCCATTTTGAAATATCAATAATATGTCCCATTACTTAACATCTCCTTTTCTATCTTCTTGTTTTTGTTTGCCACCTAAAATCTCAACTGCATTTGTTAAGGCGTGTGGAAGTGGAATACCCATTCGTCCAGCATTTTCTAAAAGTGAAAGTAATTCGTTACCCATGAAGAAGAAAATTGTCGCTTCACGAATAGCACTATTGCTTCCAAGTGCTGTATCTAACTGAGTCGCCACTCCAACCAAAAGAAAAAGCACCACCTTTTTAGCGATGCCCTTAAAACCAACTTTACTTTTCAACTCTCCGTTATATCCTGCTGCGCATACTCCTGTTAAATAGTCGATAGCTGCCATGATAACTAGAACTTTCAATGTTGTATCCCATCCTCCCAGAAAGTATCCGCAAAAACCACCGAAGGCTGCTACAAATGTTTTCATTAATACATCAATACGATCCATCTTTTCACTCCTTATTTATAATAAAAAAGAGAGACGCTTGTCCCTCTTTCAATAAGTACTTTTATTTTAAGGTTTTATATCATTCCTTTTAATATTAAACCCAAAACCGACATTGTGATTGCGCTAATAATAATTCGTAAAATCCAAGTTGTATTCATACTAATCTTTTCTAATTGCTTATTAATTGTAGCGATGTCTTTCTCATTAATTGTTGTGCGAGTTTCTAAATTACGAATATCACGCATAATTTCTTTTTGTTCTGCTTTTAAACTATCGATTTTTACATATACATCTTCCAATACATTCACATCCTTTTATCATCTTAATAAAGCAATCTTTATATGATATGAGACAACCTTATTCATGGTGAATACATCGTAGGAATCTCCATACAAAAGCCGTATTTTGTGCAAAATAAAAAACAGCTTATGGCTGCTCTGGTTTCTTATTTATTAATTGTTGTAATAACTCTTCTAAAGCTGTAATTCGCTTTTCTTACTGATTCGTTTTTTATTTATCGTTCATCTAACTTTTGTTTTAGTATGACAGTTCGTTATATTAGTTGACCACTTCCGTTACATCTTTTAAAACAATTACATAGGTTGCTCTTTGTAATACTTTGTGTTTCGTTTCTAATCCACCAAAAGCTTTTTCTATACACTTCCACTTCATTTCCTTACCGTCAAACACATCATATCCGGATAACATTTGAAATGCATAATTTACTACATCGCTCCCAAAATCCGGTCGCATTTTAAACCATCCTTTCACATTTGAATGTGTAGTATGTGGAAACGCTTGTTTTCCTAATGTAGTTAACTCGTTTATTAAATCTTCCGGAAGTTTAAACAATGGAAATTCAGAAACCATTAATGATTCATCATAATTTAATTGTTCTCGAACTCTATCAGCATTGATATTGATAATCATATGATTCTCCTCTAATAAGATATCAGAACCATGATCGATTGTTAATTCATCAAATACCGGTTTGAAAAATTTAGCCATAATAATTCACTCTCTTTTCGTTTTATTTGTTTAGTAATTGTTGCACTAATACCTTTAATTCATCAATTTCAGCTTTCATTGAAACTTTCTCAAGTTTTTCTGTTTCAAGTTGTTCTTTAAGATTGTCAACTTCCTGCTTCCACATACCGTGGTCAAATTGAAGATTTTTAACTTTAAAGTCAACTTCTTGTATTGCTTGAATAGAAATTGAAACCGTGCTATAAAGTGTTACAGCGTCTTTCTGTGGTGTGGTGAATACATCGTCAGAGTCCTCCGCAATCATACCGTAATTAATTGGAAGTATAATAGACTCCCCTGACTCGAAGCGTTCAACATCTCTTATAAAGTGATACTGTTTGATGTTTACAGAGTTGATTTTATCTAAAGCAGAGAATGGAAGGTCTTCTATGTCCGTTTTAAGCGTACGAGAAGAATTAGGGATAAATTCTTGCGCCCACATACGCCCTGTAGCAGATATATTTTCTTTAGCTCGCAGTGTTCTTAATTCTATATCTTTCCATCCTTGACCCATCATATCTTTAATCTGCAAGCCATTGTTATAACCTTGTACAAAACTTGACCTTATCATTGCATTACCCATGATTAAATCATGATCGGTGGCGCCGTTTACGAAATGTATTTTATAGTCACTGCCTTTTCTTTTGAAAGTAAACTGCCCCGCGTTATTTGTAAAAATATGCGGCTCAGTTGTAGTTACAGAGAAGTAACCATATCCTGGAGCCCATCCTTCAGATTCAAAAATAATATTATTCAAGTTTTGAAAACGAAATTGTCCATCTGAATATACGCTCAGATGTCCACCATCATTATGCATTTGAATATAGTTTGACCAAATATTAGTTCCTTCTGCATTTTCTCCTTTAGAAATCCCAAATTTTGCATATGCTTTAGAAGGTTGATCGACTCCATTAATTCGCGGCATGACTTGATAAATATAAAACGATCCTGTACCCCTGTATTTAATATTGTCAGAACCAAGGACGAGTGAAGGTTGAATACTTCCATCATTTGTTTCCATAAATCCTATATAGCCACGTGGCTTATCTGCATCGAAAATCTTCATGTCTTGCTTATTTATTTCAACAAATCTGTTTCCACTCGTTTTAAGTGTTACTCCTTCTAAAACTTTTCCTTTGATATGATTCGCTGTAATAAAACCTACTAAGTTAATTCTGTTCGCATTCAAAGTAATGTTTTCTTTACTCATATTGAAGGCTGCAATTACATCATTTTCTTTTACAGATATACTAACGCCTTTTTCCGTTAACTGAAGACGGGTTTCCATATCTCTTACATAAGAATCTTTTGCAAATTGTCCATTTGCTTGCTCTATTGTATATACTTCTGTCTTTTTTGCTGCAGCATTGATCCCCAGCTCATTGATAGTGAAACGGTTATCAATTAAAGTCATCTTCTGGTTAAATTGTTCAGTTGCAAGCTTGTTGGCTAATTCATCTAATAAATCTTGTTTATTCTGATTAACTGTTTGCTTCAACTCTGGAATCTTGAACCCAGCAACATAATCTTGTACTTGTTTTAGTTCGACTTTACCTTCAAGTGCTTTCGCAGTATTTTCCCAACCAGCTTTCGCCTCTTGTAATTGTTTTCCTTGTTCTGTCTGCGTATTTTGTATTAAAGAGACATTTTGTTTAATGGTAGTTGCATCTTTTTCTACAGTAGCAACACGCTTATCAAATCCACTTTGATTGTTTTCTACTTTTGTAATTGTTTCTTTAATTCCATCCACGCTTTTTGCAATTTCAGTTGTTTTCTGAGTGAACTCATCCGCTGTTACCTGTTCTTCAGGCGGTGCTGTCCAATCCTGTGGCTTATTCCCTTTATACAAGGCGACCCATTCCACAATAGATTTCGTAGTACTACTCGGATAGTTATATAAGCTTAACTTTCGTTCATTTCCATTTGTAGCCGCAACAGCTTTAAAAGTTACATAAGTTATTCCATTCGCATAAACACTTGTTGCATATCCAACATTGCTAGACCCGCCATTCTGCCAAATTCCAAATTTCTGCCCTTGTGGGACACTCCCTTTAATTACAAAGGTATATTCCTCACCCGCAAAAAAATTTTCAGTTAGAGAATATTGATTGATTAGATAGTCTGTTTTTTCATATTTAACATTTGATTTTAATAAAAGGTTACGTCCGCCAGCTTTATCACTATTAACCTTTGTTTCTACACTCGTTAACTTCTCGCTGATTTTCCCAGCTTTTTCTTCTATTTCAGTAGTTGTTTTCTTTAGGTCACTTGTTGTTTGCTGCACATCAGAAATAGTTTTCTTTGTACCTTCTACAGTTTGTTCGACTGTATTTAATTTATTGCTGATATCAGTATCTTTTTTTGTTAACGATTCAATAGAAGTTTTAAATCCATTAGAATCTTGTTCAAACTGAGTTACTTTTTTATTGATTTCACCTTGTTTATTTTCGATATTAGAAATTGTACGACTGACACCTTGTAACCCTTCCTGTACTTCGTTGAATTGTCCTGTAGCTTGATTTTGTGCTTCTTGAACCTTTTTGTTTAATTCTGTTTTTGTAGATTCGATATCCTTATTAACCTGCGCTAGTGCCTCTTCCTTGATAGTTTCTGGATCAGGAACAACCGATTCCCACGCTGCACCTGTCCATATTTTTAAAATACCAGGCTTCCCATTACTAATATCACGCCAAAGTGTTTTATAAGGTTTAAGTCCTGTTGTTGGTGGATTTTTAGCTTCAATGATTTCTACCGTGTTATTTTTAAGATTCTCTTGAACTTTTTCAGCCAGTGTTTTCGCTGCTTCGGATTCTTTCTTAGCATTACTAGCTGTTTCATTTGCATCTTTCACTAATTCATCTAACTGATCTATCAGTTCTTGCTTACTTCCTAGTGAACTAAGAATACGATTATATATTTTTCGTAGTTCTTCATTTGGATCAGTAATTTCGCGATAATCACCAAACACATATTTATCTTGTGTAGGATCCGTAAAAGATTCATCACCAGCAATTACCCGTGCTTCAAGGTATAACTTAGGCGTGAAGCCTGTATCCTTGATTCGGATAGTATCGCCCTCGTTAATTAGTTCATGTGCTAGTCCGAAAATACGTCCGATCGATTGTGCTTCTACTTCGTAAGAAACTGAAGAATTGACACGTTTTTTTAATTCTATTTCCATTAACGTCATTAAACGTTTTGGAGTCATGTCTAATTCTTCTGTTTCTGGTGTATAAAAACCAAATTTATGTTTACCACGTTCATTCCATCGTTGAAATGCATCATTATCAACAATATAGGGAAGTCCCCTATTGATACTTTCAATTGTAATTACGGTATCGCCTTCGCCTTTCACAAATCCGACTAGTGCTGTACAAATATCTCTTGAATGTTCCGTACGTGTAACGCCTATCAAATCTTTACCCAACTCTATTTCTTTCCCAGTGTCTCGACCACGTCTTTGAATCATATCAACATACCATCCAATTATTTGTGACCCTTGAATCTCAACACGGTACTGAATTTCTAATTTGAATAAAGAAGCTATTTTCTTTAAAAATGTTAGGGGATCAATAAATTCATCAATGGTCATAGTGTGGAATCCCGCATAATCCGATTTCCCACGTTTCCATTTCATTCCTACTAGGGCCATATCAATAAATTCGTTTACCGTTTTACCTTCTATTCGTTGCGGTTTTATAATTCCTGACTTAGCAATTTGAACCCAAGCTCCTGAAGCATATGTAGTAATGGATCGTTTATCAGAATTCTTCTCAACTTCTGTAATAACATATGGTACAATTCTTCCGTCGCGAACTTCTTTTAAAACAAGATTTTGTTGTTGTAACGTAGCCGAATGAGTTGTTCCATCAAAAACAGTAAAATCCAACATATCAACATTGTTTTTGATTTCCCAATGCCTTTTATCATCCCAATAGTCCTGCGGCTGAATAGCTGCAACGATTTGATCTGTTTTAAAATCCACAACATGCAAAATGCCGCTTGGTGTTCTCATCTATATCTCTCCCTATAACTAACGGTCGCTTTAACATCTGGTGGCATTATTTCGATTAAATTTTCGCCACGTATTACAGTTGGAAAATTACTAAAAATGTCTTTTAAATTAATTGCATTCTTACCGTTAATTGTTACAAGACTTTTTTCTGTATCAATAATAATTTTGTCTCTTGCATCAAAAATGTAAGGCGGATCGTTTTTGGTATTTAAATTTACTTTCCAAAACTTTAAATCACTAACTGACATCGCTTCTACGGGCGGAACATCTTGCCATTGCATAATACTGATTTGAATTTGCGCCGCTTTTTCCATGTGATAGTTATTTTCATCCGTCCACCGCACAAATCGTTCAGAATCATCTTTTTCCGTCCCCGGGAGGAATTTCGAAATATACGCTTCCCATACATTTCCTGTTCTAGCTATCCACAATCGCCCTTGATACTGGTTCCAAGTGTTTGGATAATCTCCACTTTCATGAATTAAACTTCTTCTTCCTGGTTTATTATCATAACCGATTACCATTGTTCCGAAGTTTTGTTCAGCTTGCCAAAATACATCAGTCATAGCTATTTTCGAAAGCACTTTACTGTTTTCATCTAATATCGCTATTTCCACTCGCCCCATCTCATTGATACGTTTACTTTTACATGTAACATAAGCCTGCATAATAAAATCTTGCACTGGCCCATTAGGTATATTTTTTTTAACAGCTGCACCATTCCATCCTTTTCCTGTCCCTGTACCATAATTAGAGCAATAAAATTGATAACCGTCTGATTTCATTTCACCGACTGGGTTGCCATCTTCCATTGAACTTACTTTACTCCACCCAACAGTGGTAGTCATTTCATCCCATATCAGCCTTTGATTTCTCTCTACAGGTAGTTGCTCTGTTTTTAAAGGATAACCGATTCTAAAGTAATCGCGATTATAAGGGGACTCACCAAACCAAACATCTAAAAATGTACTTGGTTTCTGTGCTTCGATTTCAATAATTGGAGGTGCTTCTATATTCCCTTGATTAATAAAAGAAGTTGTAACTTCAGTATCACCTTTTTGAGAGAACGTGTGAGTATTTTGTTTTCCTAATTTATATGGCATTGGACAAACAAAAGTAATAACGCCTTTACCTCTATTAATTATTTCATCCAAGTCAACAGAACCATCGATTAATGCTAGATAAGTCCTATCTAATTCATCATCAAAAACAAGTTCAGCAGGTTGCTCTGTATAAAGCCAATCCGCTAAGTCTTCTTTTACCTTTTGTAAATCAGCCATATCTTTTTTCGCTTTAATTACAAGAGGAACATCAATACGACGTTCCTCCGTTTCTGTATTAAGAAAAAGAGCCCCTGCATGATGAGGGACTCTTACTAAATTCCTTTTAACTGGAGCCCAGGAAGGGCGTTTTCTTCCAACTAGCATTTGAACATAATCTTTTTTAATCTTATTAAAAGTAAAACTGAGTTTCCCCAACATGTTCACCACCCTTAAAATTCCGCTCTTCTTTTTTGTTCACGATCTTGAAGCTTTGTAGTATAAGTGTAACTTCCATTTGCTAACTCTTTTCCATCTAAAACATTGGTCATATTCAAAGTGAGATTTAGTTCTTTTTCAATTTGATTCGCATAACTACGTTGCTCAGGTGATTCTAATGGTCTATACCAAACTTCTCCTGGGTTATCTGATAAAACTTCTCTCCATCTAGGGAAGCTTCTAACCTCATTAATTGAAAGACCTTCAAATCGTTCCATTTGACGTCCGATTTCTTTCACAACGTCATGCATACTTTCTGGTATATGTGTAAGCCAATCATTTAGATAATCTCCATCTACAAAAATAGCATTAAAATATTTCGATAGCGGATCATCCCCATTAAATTGGAATATATCACTTTCTGAAATTTTACGTAAGCCATCGGACGCCATACCTGAAAATGCTGATCCAATGTTGCTCATTTGATAATTCAAGGCACCTACGACTCGTTTCGCAGCGTCTACTACAAATACTTTCCCTTTATCTATACCAACCCCAAGACCTTCTGGAACGGCACTTCCTAAAGGAATCATAACTTTTGATGGACTGTTTATATCTAATGCTCCCGCAATTGTATTTTTAATCTCTCCAGCTATGCTTTTCGCTTTACTATATAAGCCGCCTGTAGCATCATCTAAGCCTTTTTCAAGGCCCTCTATAATTGACTTACCAATGGAACGTAAATTTATAGATTTGAAAAATTTTTCAACTGTATTCCACTTATCTTCAATGCCACGTTTTATTTCTTCCATTTTATCTGTAACAATTTTTTTCTTTTCTTCAAATTTCTTTGAAACTGTATTTTTTATTTCTTCCACCTTACTGTTTGCCGATGTTTTCATATCCTCATATTTGTTGGTAACATCTGACCACATTTCTTTCATTTTTCGAACAACATCATCTTTCATAACCTGGTATTTCGACTTCACTTGACCAGTTTCCCAATCTACTTGATTCACATGTTCACCAGCTTGTGATTTAGCTTCATCTACAATTTCTCTATGTTTGTCTTTAGCTGTAGACACTGTACTGTCATACTGACGTTTCGCCTCAGCGATGATTGCATTCGCTTCATCTGCTGTAATGGTTTTATTTTCATCACGTTGACGAATCGCCTCAGCAATTTTTTCATCACGGGTCTTTTTCGCATCTTCAATCACTTTATCCCTTGCTTTAGCGCTATTCTCTACAACTTCTGCTGCCTGTCTAGCTGAAATCTCACTGGCCTGTACGCGCATATTTTCAAGAATAACTTTTTGCTCCATTTGATTTTTAGACATATGCTCTACAGCAACTCTGTCCATTTCATCCTGCAATGCTTGTAAAGAGATGCGTTCGGAGGTCGTTAATTCTCTATTTTCTCTAGCTGCTGTTTGTAAAATTTCTTTAATTTTATTTTCCTTTTCCTGTGTTTTTAGCTTTTCTTGTTCATAATGTTGATTTAACTGTTCGATTCGTTTGTTCTCTTCTTCAGCGGTCAATACATATGAATCAGCAAAGAATTTTTTAAGTCCTTCAATTTCTTTTTGCTGTCTTGTATTAGTTTTTTCAATAATTGTATTAGCTAACTTATCATATTGACCTATTAATTTTTGTGACTGCTCTTCTGTTATCACTTCATGGTTCAATCTAATTTCAGTTAACTTTTGTCTAATGCCATCAGACAGCTTGAAATACTCACCAAGAACTTTCTTTGTGGAAGAACTTACTTTCCCCTCTGTATTGGTAGCAAAACGATCTACTGAAGCGATACTGTCTTCAGTTGCTTTTTGATATGCTTTATATGCGACAACCCCAGTTCCAATAAGAGCTGCTGCTATTAAACCAACAGGTCCAAGAAGCAATCCTAATGCACTTCCTAACATACCAACTGCAGCACCAGCAAGACCTGCAGCACCACCAGCAATTCCTAACGCTGTTGCTAATGCTCCAATTCCTGACATGATCATCCCGAATGCTGCAAGAACAACACCTATTGCTGTTGCTATTGCTGTAAGCGCAAGAACAATACCACCTGTAATTGCGATAGCCTTTTGTACTGGTCCAGGTAATGCGTTGAATCCATCCACAAGTTTCTGCAACCCAGCAACAAAAACACTAACCACAGGGGCTAGCGCATCACCAATTGTCTTTTTCATCGTCGAAAACGCTGAATCTAGTAATGTAAGGCGTCCCTTTAACGTATCAATCTTAGTGGCTGCAACCTCAGCGGCTGTCACTTTTGACATGGCATCCCACATACTGTTTACCCCATTCGCACCTTCTTTGAAAAGAATAGTTGCACCACGTACAGCATCCGATCCGAATAACGTTTCCAAAGCCATACTACGTTGCTGATCTGTTAAATCTTTCATTGATTCATGAAGTGTTCCCGAAATATTTTCTAAGCTTTGAATATGTCCTTGTTGATCATAGAATTTTGATGATAGGAACGCTGAACTTGTAGCTAATTCACGAAATGTGGTATCACACTTGTCATTCCACTTTTTCGCACCTTCTATTTTCATTACATAGCCTTCTAAAGCTTGCTCAATATCACCGACGCTCCTTGAAGCTGGTTGTATACCGTTTTTAACAAGAAAATCATAACCAGCTTGTGCATGATAAGTAATTAACCCTAAATCCCTCATTTGATTATATGCTTCTTTTGTTGTTGGATTTAATCGCATAAGCATTGTTTTTAAAGAAGTACCTGCATCAGAGCCTTTTAAACCATTTTGTGCAAAAACCGCTAACGTAGTAGCTGTATCCTTAAATGTCATTCCAGCTCCTGCTGCTACTGCTGATGAAGCTGAAAGACCGTATTTTAACTCCCGTACATCTGTTGCTGAAGCATTAGCGGCTCCAGATAAAATGTTTGCTGCATCCGCAACTGAAAGATGATCTGCTTTAAATGCATTTAAGGCTGTGGATGCAATCTCTGCCGCTTCACCTAATTCTAGTTCTCCTGCTGTCGCTAAGTTAAGAGCACCCTCTAAACCACCATTTATAATATCTGTTAAACTAACTCCAGCTTTTATTAATTCCTCTATACCTTGTCCTGCTTGAACACTAGAGTATTTTGTTGTTTCTCCCATGTTGACAGCTAATTCACTTAATTTCTTCATTTCTTCTCCAGTAGAACCAGATACAGCTTTAACATTGGCCATTTGTTGCTCAAAATTCATGGATTCTTCTACAGCCGATTTTAAACCCCGACCTATTGCATAAGTCATTCCACCAAACACCATACCGATTTGCATACCAGCATTTTGCAAATGATTACCTAACGTCTCCATACGAGTACCGAAGTTTAATAAACGATTTCCTTGTTGTTCTAATTCGTGGTTCGACTGACGTAATTCGTTTTCAAATCGATTTAGTTCACCTGTTGCTCGATGGATTTGTTCTGCATATCGCTGTGCTGATTGACTTGCTTCACCTTCTTCTGTTTTTGCACGATTATAGGCTTGTTGAAGTTCCCTAACCTTCTCTTTTTGCTTATCTACTATACGAGACAGAACGTCTACTTTCGCCCGTGTTTGTTCCGTTGCATTAGAAAAGCCGCCCATACCTGTTGTAATAGACTGAAATTCAGCCTGTAAAGATTTTAAAGAATTGTTTAACTTATCCATCCCTTTTTGTTCAGCTTGACGGTTTACTTGCTTTAATTCATTTTCAAATCTATTTAAATCAGCAACTGCTTTATTCACTTGTGAAGCATATCTTTGAGTTGCTGCATCATTTTCACCTAATTTAGCCTTATTTTGATCATAAGCTTGTCGTAATGCTTTCACTTTTTCTTTTTGTGCATCAATAAGCCTACTGAGTGTGTTCATTTTCGCTTGTGTTTGTTGACTAGCACTTGCGAATCCACCCATTCCAGTACTAACAGATTTCAGCTCATTCTGTAATGTCCTAACCGCACGACCTGAGTTTGCGATACCTTGCCGAAAATTTACGTTATCAAGGGATAGCCTAACGACCAAATTATTCATTTCATTCGCCATAGTCTCACCCCCTCATTAAATAATGTTTTCTGCCGGAACTTCAATTTCATTTGAGTTATGATTTTCACTGTTTGAATGATCTTGTTCACGATATTTTTGATTTAGCCTTAAATAATGCCAGATATCCATTTCATTATCGATATGATGATGTTTATACCCCTGACGTAATAAAGAGAGGTAGAGCTCGTCCATAAACTCACTGAATGTTAGCCCTCCTCCCTCTACGCGTTTGGGTTTGTTTCTTCTCCAGTTCCTGGTGTACCACCAGCCGCTTCCACAGTTGCATTAATAATTGCATTAATTACATCTGAAGTTGTCGATAAGAATTTACGGGCATCCACGCCGTCCCAATATTGATCCAATGTAAATTGTTCACCGTAAACTTTTACTACATATTGAACCATTTTATCCATATCCTCAGGCCCAGGATTGTTTGGAATATCAGCAAGTTCAGGTGCTTGACGAATCAAACGAGCCGGAATGAACTCCGGTAAATTAAAAGTTTTCTTTTCTTTATTGATTACTAATGTTAGTTTCATAGGTATTCCTCCTTAGTTAATAAAAAAGAGAGAGCTTTTGCCCCCTCTTACTTTCCTGCTGGTGGTGTTGCTGTTTTTTCATATACCTTTTTGAACCAATTGTCTCCGATAGCTTTTGTGAATGTAGGCTCGTCAGCATCAGCTGTAAATTTAGGTCTATCATCAAAGTCACGTTCAATGAATGAGCCTTTAAGTTTTGTAGTTTGGAAGTTTGGTTTATCCTTCTTAGTTTCAGCTTCTTCCTCCTCTTGTGAAAGCTTCCCTTTGAGTAACCAAACATAACGGTATTTACTATTGGCCTTTAAAAAGCGCCATCCAATTGCTAAATATGGCTTTTCTCCCTCTCGTTTTTCATCTAATACGCCATCTGTAACTTCTGGATACCCTTCAATATCTGCTTTCGCTGATAAGGAAAGTCCACGAACTTCAATTTCAACTTCCACTTCTCCGTCAGATTCAGCAATCTCTGATTTTTTATTATCACTCCACATAATTTCTGAAGCTACTTTTTTAGAAGTTTTAACCTTTACTGCCCCTTCTAACTTCTTTACATCTGCATATGAAACACCTGATGCATCATCTTTTAATAGTTTTGCATAAACAAGACTATCTACACCGACAGTCGAACTAATTGTAATAATTTCTCCAGCCATCTATAACTCCACTCCTTTCGCGAAACGCATCGCGTAATGAAAAATTTGTGTATCATCTTCATACAAATCAGCTACTGCATAACGTGAGAAACCAATATCTTTCATGATTTCATTTACTTTTTGATGGATTGCTGTTGTACTACCTTTTGACCAGATATCGATTTGGAATGTGATTTCACTTTCACTTTCATCATTATCCGCAAACCCATCTGGTCTATTGTCTAATTCAAAAAATGTAATCCGTGGAAACTCTTCAGCATTTTTAGCTTTACGATAATAAACACGTCTTCCACCCAATAAAGAAACAATCTCCTGATTATTTTCAAGAGCTTGGACGATTTCAGGTCGTAAATTTATCATATATTCAGCCTCATCTCATTCTTTAAGATGTCTGTCATAGCACGTACCGCATCCGCTTTAGAAGCGTTAAAACCGGGTTCTATAAATGGATGTGCCGGCATTTTAGAAGTACCCCACTCTAAAAACTTTCCATAGAAATATGGAGAACGATCCGCTTTGTCTATTCCAATCTTGATCGTTTTCACACCATTTTCCATTCGCGCCTTTGTAACCCGTATATTATCAAGCAAATGTTGGCCTGTACGCCAAGGTTCACTTTTGGACGGTTTTTTAGGGCTTGAACTCCTTGGTTCACTTCTTTCAGCAATAGCTTTTCGAATTTGCTCACCACCAGCCGCAAGTGCTCCGTCTTCAATCTTTTCTCCACGTAAACCCATTTGTTCTAATTCAGATATCAAGCGATCAAAGCCTAAAAAATCAACACCATCAGCCATTCATTCCACCACGCTTCCACATAATTGATAAGGTGTGTTTTTCAGTTGGAATAACTGAAACAATGTCATAAATTACGTTCTTATATTTAATCTTCATATCAGCATTCACATCAGCACGATATCGGATTTCTGTTTCACCTTGAATTTCGCTATTAGCTGCCGCTGCTTCAAAGTATTTTCTTCCCTTTAAAAAAATAAAAGAGCCCCATACAGTAAAGGAATCCTTGTAACCTTCTATTGGATCACCGTCTGGGTTCTTTGCTTCATCATCTTTCACTTGAAATGTAAGACGTTTATCTAATTCACCTGGATTCACTTGAATCACCACCACAATATTGCAACTGAACTAATATCGATTGCAAACTAAATGCTAATTGTTCTGCTTTCCCAACCGCCTCACGGTTTTCATGCCAATGAGCAATTAAAATACGAGCTGCTAATTTAGCAAGCTCACTTTTTAAATCCACATTTTTACTTGTAGCATTTTTAATATATATTTCAGCTGCTATTACGAAAGATGTAATGAGATCGTCCTCCTCATCACCATCCACACGAAGATACTTTTTCGCTTCCTCTAATGTTAGTACCAAGAAGGACACCTCCTACTTTATTAAGCCCCTGTTTTAGGCGCAATCGTAATTTGCCCATATACAACTGCTTCTTGGTCCCATAATGTAACATCTTCACGTTCGATTGCTCGAAACTCAGAAGTGTTTGTTCTCCAAGCATTTCCGCCTTCTTTGGTCATATCAATAGATAATTGTTTTCTATCCCAAAGAATAACTGCCTCTTTTAAGTCACCAACAATGAAAGGTGCTTTTCCGTCTTTATCTGTAGCAATTGTTTTATTAGACAAAACAATAACGGGCTTACCGGAAAATAACTTACGAGTTGGATTTGTTGGATCTGGTTGAAGTAGTGGACGTCCATTTTTATCTTCTAATTGATCTAAGTAATTAAATCCATCTTGGTTTGTAAAAATGTTAGCTGCTGCTGCAAATATTGGATCTAGTGTAACGTTTAATGTTGTTTTAAGACCGTTATAATCCTTTAAATCAACTTTTGTTAGTTTATTGATTTCTTGTAAAATCAAATAGTTTCGAGTTGCAATAGATTTTTTCGCGATCCATTGACGTAAATAACTTTCTAAAGCTTGATCTGTATCATCTAACAAATCATTTGGTACTGGTAAAAAGCCTGCATAATCCTCAATTGCATAAGATAAACGATCGAATTCAGGAGAAGCAATTTCTTGCATTGCATTTGGCTTACCATACTCAGATAATGGCGCAAAAGGTGTAGATGCTGCACGTTTTTCTAGTGTACGGGCTCCCTTGTTTGTTGATACAGGTTGTACATTTACATATTGTTCTAGGCTATCAACCGTTTGTTTTAATTGATTAATAGTTGTCGTAATATCTTCTGGAACAATATAGCCACCATCTTTACCTGAATTCTCAGATAAGGCCGCTTTGTATTCCTGCATAACGCTTGCTTCTTCATGACTTAAATTTTGACCACGGATAGCTTTCATAAATACTTCTTTGTACGATGGATCTTCATTTTTAACTGATGATGGAGGCAAAACTCCTGCTTGTGAATTTACAGGGTCAGAAACTTGAATTTGCATCATTGCTAGATAGTTATCCAATTCATTTTTTGCGTTTTTCGCTTCCTCAATTTTTGCCTTTGCATCTTCATATTTACCGCTATTGTTAAATTCTTCTGCTTTCGCTTTTAAATCAGCAACTTTTTGACGTAACTCTTGTTCACGTTTATCCATTCGGTATTTCCTCCTTGTTTTGGCACAAAAATAGACCTATAGCTCTAACAGGTCTAGTGCGTTTTGTATTTTTAATTGTTCGTTATTATCCTTATTTGGAATAGAAGGAGCCTTTGCTACAATCTTATTTGGTGTTTTTTGATATTTATCAAAGTAATCACTGCTACAAGCTGCGATGTCTTTCGCTTCTACAACTTCAATATTGAAGTATTTTTCAGCTTCTTCACCACTTAACCAAGTCTCAGCATCTACTAATTGTTGAATTTCTTCAATTTCAACGCCTTCTTTTAAGTTTTCTTTGTATACATTCATGATTCCTGACTCGATGTTATCAAGGTCCTCTGCTGCTTTTCGGAAATCAATTGCATTTCCAGCTGCATATGTCCAAGGCTTATGAATCATTAAGAAAGCATTAGAAGGGACAACAACACGATCACCAGCCAGGGCGATTACGGAAGCGATAGAAGCTGCAACACCATCTACATAAACAGTTTTCTGAGCCTTATTGCGCTTTAACATGTTATAAATGGCTAAACCAGCAAATACAGAACCACCACCACTATTTACATAGATATTAAGGTTACTTTTATCATCCAATTGCCCTAAAATGTTTTTTACATCATCCGGCATAATATCAGAATCATCCCATTTCCAACCTGTATTATTTATGATGTCACCATAGATAAATAGATCTGCTGACGATTCCGTTTGATTTTTAATAGTAAATACGTCTTTAATCGTCCTCACCTCCCTTCTGTAGTGCCCCTCCATTAGCTTTCGCTAATTGGTATTCATCGGCAATCTCAATAGATACATGGTTTAAGTCAACGCGATGTTTATCACCGTATTCCCCAATCCCGTCCATGTCCTCTAGTTCCAGCACCTTATTAATAGAAAATGCACCAGCATCTAACATAATTTTGTAGAATTCTGCTCGTGATTTAGAATCAGCACGTAATAAGCTTGTCAGATTAAACTTTAGATAATATCGTTTTTGTTCATTAAACGAAAATGATTTATAAGAAAACTCTTCTTCATACTGTATAAGAATTGGGCTCAAAGTATTTTGAATAAAATCTAACGCCTGTTGCTCAATATTGGAGAAAGTAGCACGATCTAACTCATTAATCATGTGCAACGGAATGTTAAAGATATTTGCAATCTCGCCCTTATCAAATTTCATACCTTCAATAAATTGGGCATCCTTTAAAGGCATACCAACCTTCTCAAATTCTAAACCAGCATCTAAAATGGCAATTCTTTGAGCATTATTTAATCCTGTATTTGCCTCTTCCCATGCATCACGAAGTACTTCTTTTGCCTCTTTGCCAAGTGCTTGTTGCGTTTTTAATATTCCGCTATGCGCTGCACCGTTTGTAAAGAACTTACCTTTAAACTTCTGTGCCGCCTGTGAGCTACCTATAGACTCCCTTGCAATTTGAATAGGGGGTTTCCCCTTTAGACCATCAGTAGACAATGTTGTAAGATGAATAATGTCATCATCAGGTATTTTTATAGGTGTGCCGTCTGGCAAACTAGTGAAATACCATAGCTTATTGGTCTTTAGGTCCACAGTGGGCGTTGTAACAGCTGGATTCAGTACCCATAATTCTTTTGGTCTTCCATCCACACCCCAATGAATATTGATGTAGGCATTTCCCCATGTATTACGGTGTGTTTCAATTAAATGTTTGAATTTGAATGGGCTTTGATAAGGATTGGGTCTTCTTTCTAGAACAAAATATACTTGATGTGCCTTATCCCGTTCCCTTCCCTTCGCTGTCTTTTTAAACGTTTGGAACGGAAGCATCGCAACACTATTTGCAAGGATATTAATACACCGATAAACTGTTGGAACACCTAAAGAGGACTCAACCGTTACCTTTTCACCGCTTGCGGCTTGATATCCAAATAAACTTTTAAACCAAGGAGAAGGATTTTTTAAATCTGTCGTATCCTGATTTCTAAATAACTGCCGAAAAATCAAATGTTTCACCTCCTTTCTATCTTCTTATCATTACCACCCCCATCATTGTGAGAATAATCCCTAACAGATACCATCCATAAATCGGATTAACAAAAAAAGTCGTCCCTACAATGATGGACAACCCTGAAATTAATAGAATATCCTCTAAAATACTTATAAAAAATAATAAGAATCGCATGTAATTCCCCCTAGAATGAGAAATCTTGACTTAAAATATAGGAATTTAAGTCCATTTCACCAGAATTGAGCATGCATCGAACATGTGAGTTAATGACAGCTGCTATCGGATCAATTCTTTCCGTTGTTTTCGACTTGTCCAACATGATATTTTCGTTAGCATCCTGTTTTGTTATAGCATTACTAGTTGCCCAGTTCAGTACCGGGTTGTTGTTATGGATGACCTTCTTTTGATACACTTGTTCACGAAAATCCTTTGTAGGGCCTGATAAAGTTGCCATACCTTGGCGTATCTCTATCATGGTATACCCTTCCGCCTCCATGTCTTGCATAAATTGTGTTGCGTTCCATGGATCGGCACATATTTCTTTAATCTTAAATTTATGATCTTTTTTCATATTTCTAATATGTGTTTTAATATATTCGTAATCAACCACTGCACCAGGTGTTGTTGTGATCCATTTTTGTTGTACCCACAGATCATAAGGGACTTTATCCGTTTGTCTCTTTTCAGCCAACGTATCTTCTGGCATAAAGCTATGACTAATTACGATATACTTATCATCTTTTTTAAACTCAAACGAAATACTTGTTAAGTCAATTTTTGCTGATAAATCGACACCTACGGTGCATTCCAACCCTTTTAATTCGGATAATTCCACCGTTTCTTTACAATCCTTCCATTTTTGCATATCCATATAGCCATTTTCTTTCATATCCACCCATCTATTCATGTTTTTCGTGAGATAATTACGCATTTTCTCAGGTACATCAAGCGCTGATTGAAGTTCTCCTTTTAAAAAAGAACGCCCTTCTTCATAACTACATAGGATTGGATTTGCTTTTTCCCACACTTCCGGATTCGTAATCTCATCATCTTTATCTAACTCATTAACCATGACAAAGTATTCTTCATTTTCAATATCAATATTAGGGTCCAAAATTTTAGAAACATATTGATACTCCACACGATAGCAAGGATGACTCAAATTAAAACCAGCTGTCGTTATAATCATCATAAGTGGATTCGGACGAGCACCTGAACCTGACACCAGAACATCATAAATTTCTGAAGTAGGATGTGCATGATACTCATCGATAATCCCGCACTGGACATTCAGTCCATCACCAGATTTTCCCGCATCTTTTGAGAGCGCGGAAATAAAAGAATCGGTTTTGAGATGCTCAATTTTCCCATACGCAATATTGAATTTTTCTTTTAGGTCTTCGCACCCATTCATTTGCGCTTTAATTTCGTTCCAAACAATCTTACTTTGTTCCGTTTTTGTGGCACCAACATACACTTCCGACATATTCTCACCAAAGGCCATTGCTTCATATGAGCCAACGCACGCTAATGATTGAGACTTTGCGTTTTTACGTCCAACTTGCCAATACGCCTTTTTAAATCGCCTTAATCCTGTATTACGATGAACCCATCCGTAAATATTGCTAAATACAAAAATTTGTATCGAATGTGGTTCAATTCTCTGACCTGCTAACTTTCCTTTTGTATGTTTAAAAAGAGACATCCACTTTAGGAAACGAAGTGCTTTTTCTTCTTTAAAAACATATGGAAAATCTTCAGAACCTTCACGTTCAATATCTCTTAAAAATCGTTTACAAGCCTGTTTATGCTTCTGACAAGCAACAACTTCATCATTTAGTACATCATCACAGTAGTCCAACATCCATTGTCTGATCATGTTATACGTCAAACTCCTTTTCTACATTTGTTTTCGGACCTTGTTTACTATTTGGAATGACAATTTTCGCTCTTGCACTTGGTGTAAGACCAAACTCAACAGCCAAAGCCTTCATTTGTTCATGCAATTGCTTCTTCTTTGTAAGTAGTGGATGTGGCACTTTATTGGTTTCAGCTGCCTTATTGGTATATTCAACAAGAAGTCCTTCTTCTCGGATAATTTTGGTGCATTCAACATAGTCAGAGTAAGCATCGCAATATGTTGCTAATGCATTCACATCTATGTTTGTAATAACATCTAACTCTAGTAATTCACCAGCAATCCGTCTAAATTCTTTCTTAGCAATTGAATCTAACCACGTTGGTGGTTTTACCTTGTCCTTTTTTGCTTGTAACTGTTTTTCGGCTTTTAATCGCTGCTCAATTTCATCTTTTGTCAATCGATTTGTATTACCTTCTAATAAATGCAAATGAATCGGTTTCGCTTTCCTTCCTATGTGAATCACCTCCCTCGGCTGAACCCCCTTTTATGGAATAAAACGAACTTTTTGCACGGAAAGCTAGGCGGCGGTCTCCAGAAAGTCGCCTTTTGCTTTTTCATAGTGGGGGGATGTTTATGAATTTTTTCTTTCGAATTATTTTTGGTTTTTCTTCTCATCTTCTTTTGTTTTCTTGTTATGGCAAGCATGGCAAAGCGTTTGTAAATTTGATGGTTCTAATCGTTTCGACCAATCAACACGGATAGGAATGATATGATCGACTACATCACCTATCTTAATGACATCTTTACTTCTACATTGAACACATAAGCCATGATCTCTACGAAAAATAAGCTCACGCATATCCTTCCACAATCTTGAGTTGTAGAAGGAACGTGAGCTTTTATTTCGAATATGTTTGTCATAATATCTTACAGTTTCTTTTTCCTTTTCGATATGTTTAGCACAATACTTATCCCGTGTTAGTTCATTGCAACCTAACGACTTACACGGCTTGAATGGTTTACTTGGCACCTTCCACCCTATTCCTCAACCGTTTCATTTCATCCTCGATTGCCAGATTATTTATATTAATCCGTTCGTGACACTTTGCATTGTCACCTTGATACTTACGAACCTTATCGTTCACATATGCAGCAACATGCTCATGACCACAATGAGGACAAATGTAGAAACACTTCTCAATTCTTTTTGGAAGCTGTGACACTTGTGGTTGCATATCGTAATCTTCATTACAGTTAGAACAGTAGACTTGCATCTGTCTCACTCCCTTGGAAAGAATATTCCGATTATACATTTACTAAATAAATACAATTCGTTATACTAAAGTTAACATTGCCATCAGGAAAAGTGATTCGCACCCCAAAGCGAGTTGCTTTTCCTTTTTTATTGCTGTTTTTAGAATTCATCCATGGTTTTATCTAACAAACTAACCATCGCTTCTCTTCTTTGCTTTGGCGTGGTGTTATCTTCCATCTCGTTAAAGATTGGTATAACAGTTTCTAATTTCTTTTTATCGATACGTTCATTTACAAGGTCTGGTCCCAACATCGAAATGAATGTACTGATTATAATTGCTTGTTCTGGTTTAGTTAGTTTAGCTTTATTCATCCTTCATCCCTCCAAAATAAAAAGCACCCGAATGGATGCTTTTTATTTTTATTCCAAATTGATAGCTCTTAAATCCGCTAATTTACGTTGATTTTCTAATATATATTTATGCGTTTGGTGTAATGCAGTTAAAATTTCAGTTCTCTTAGTAACGTCTGGAACATCAATTAAATCAAATGATGCTCTAGATTCCGTTTTAGGCTTGTCATCTTGGGAGTCATAATATGTAATACTCTCAATCTCCAAACCACCTGGACTTAATGCTAATTTGAATAATGGGGAATTATTTAAATCTCCACCGCCACGAGCTCGAAGGACAATCTCATGTAGATGGCTATCATCATTATTCCACATGTCTTTCCAAGATTCTTCAAATGGAGAACCGTCATAAATTTGATTAACTGCCCAGCCATGTTTTTCATTATATTTTAATTTAGCACCTAATACCCTTGTTCTTTCAACGAAATTTTTAATGAAATAGTCATTACCCAACATTAAATTTGTCATAATGTAGTTGAATTCAGCTTCAAATACTTCTTGCCAAATTGCGTCTAAAACACCTGTAATTCTTGCTCTAGCAGTAGTTCGACTTAAATTTTTAGGTGAATAGTCACGTTGTTGAATCAGCAATTTCCGATTATTAAAATCAATTGCAAACATCGTTCTTTCCCAAGGTTCAATGTTGTCAATTGAAGTTTCTTCTCGATCTGATCCTATTGATGTTTGGTCTGGTATATACTCTTCATGAAGTGCTCCTACAAATACTCCATTTTCAAAATTGAAGTCCTTGTTTACACAATAACGTAAATTGTGCTCTCCAGGGAAAAAGCCCATATTTGTTATTTTTTGTACTACTTGATTCCATAGAACTTCTTCGTTTTGCATTTGAATAATTTGATAAACTTTTAAATTCACAAAAAAACACCCCTTTGTCAGAATTTTTGATTCATACCAATTTTAACAAAAGAATGTATTTTCAGTAAATAGCGTATTGTATTATTAGATTAAAAAATTATAGTTGTATTTTCTGATGGAATCCAGAATTCCGATCCATCTGCTGTTATAATCCTATAATCAACCTCTCCGCTATCCATTCTTAAATCCATAACCTTAGCTACTTGTCCATCATACACTCCATCTTCAGAACAATTAATTTCAACTTCATTTGGTTTTATTAAATTCATCTTATTCCTCCTATTCGATACTAGTAACCCATTTTATTCACTAAAATAAAATATATACTCCCTATTCTCATAATACGGTAAATGAAGTTTTATTCTTCTTCCAACTGACAACCACGACGGAAACTATCGGCAAACTTATCAGGTACCCTCATTCCACCTACCTAGAATGTTATTAGCTCAAAGAAGAGCAAAAGCTCTCCTTAATAACGGTATCATTCAATCATTACCATCTGCTGGTTTCGGATTTTATGTGCCGTCATTATGAAACCGTTTAGACAACATATAGTTTATAAAAGAATTTATGAGCTATGTTTTCCGCCACTTCTCACAATACAAATATATCACGTTGATTCTAAAACAACCGGCACATTTACTGCCAAAAAGCGGTCACGACTCTGCCACTATTTTTATTTTCTTTTCTCAAGCTAGCTATTCGAAATAAAAAGTACCCCTATCATATAATCAAAACCATAAATGATAGGAGTACATGTTAATTATTGTATTTTATAACTCATCTCTGTTCGTGCTTCATAATAATAATTAGTACCTGGTTTTTTTATCCTTTGCATCTACGATTATTGTATACGTACCAGCTTTTGTTGGTTTCCATGTAACCGTATCTTTATTGCCATACTCTTGTAGTGTAGTCAAGTTTCCCTTTTCATCACGGATAAAGTAACGATACTCTGGTTCTGTACTTCCTTCTGCTATTGCCTTCAATGTAATTGGGGTTCCTGTCACTTAAAGACTAGCATGATCTACTGTTAGATTAACACTGTCCACTGAAGGGGTCCCTACTTTAAATTCAGCACTACTTAAATCATACTCACGAGAAGGGCTAACTGTTAGCTCGTTGTTAGCATTATCAGTAATATATATGCCACTAACTTTCCATAATCCCGGCTCAAAAGTATTAGTGATATTCTGATATCTTTCATATCTACCTGTCTCAGCGTTATATTGAAGACTAATACGCGCAGATTTTCCTGTAATAGGTGTTTTATAATATACAAACACAGTTTTTATACCTGACTCATTATCTACTGCATCAATAGATATTTTGACTTGCTCTCCTTCCTTCACTTCTTTTTTATCTACATTTATACTATTGAAAGTAGGAATCTGGACATCTATTGCTGCATAGACAGCGCTACTTCCTAATTGAATATTAAGTAAGATTACTATACTTAATACTAAGATTAAAAATTTTTTTGTAACTTTCATGTTTCTGTCTCCTAATTTTGATTGTAATAGGTAAAAATGGACTTAGACTATCATTACCTTCATAAACCGATTTTTGTAACCCACCCACAAAAAACAGACTTATTCTTTGCGGGTTTAATTATAGATTATACCCCCTCTCCTTTTCTCTAAAAATCCCTAGATTTATGCTTAAACAAAAGTAACTTATTATTATTATATATCAATTGTAAATATAAGTAAAAACCCAATCGCAAACTATGATAAATATTCATTATTAGTAATCCTAATCTTTGTACATTTCTCTCCTCTTGAATTACCCATATCTTATATTTTGTGTAACTGACCCCTTAGCTGAATCCCTTGGTATCATTGAATTTATAATACTTTCTTTTTTGAGTTACATAGTACAAAATTTATGAGTAACTGTAAGGAGTACCACCACATTGCTATCAAGCTAAGAATATGAATTTTATCAATCCATGTTTTTCTTTTGCATATTGGCTAGTATAGAAAAAAATGGTTATTATCTGCCCAGCAAACTCTCAGCAGATAATAACCATTTGAACTAGCGTATCAATGATTTAATTAGATAACCTCACAAATATATTATTGAACCACTCCAAATACATTAATTTCAGCGGCACTTGTCCATGGATTGTTGTTTACCTCGCTTAATGCACGTAGTTTAATATAACGACCTGTCTTGTTTGCAAAGCTGACCTCTTTCAAGTTAGTATTGTTTGCAAAAGCACCTACGGATACAGCTGTTCCCCAATTCACTCCATCACCACTGACGTAAAACTCATAGTCCTTAATCGTTCCGTTTATTTGTCCGTCTTGTCTTGGCAGGTAGCTGAATTTGGAAAGGTCATAGGTCGCACCTAAATCAATTTGAATCTCGTGTGGCATTGGAGCTACAGGACTCCAGTTGGTATGCCAAAATGTATCTTTGTTTCCATCAAAGGCATACGTACCTAAATTATACCAATTATAGCTGTCTACATATTTTAAAGTCCAATTTGTTTGCGGAATCCAATTAGCTTCTTTTTTTGTGACTGCTACATTCATAGCAGAATTACTTGTACTTGTCGTTGTAATCGTTACTCCTGATTTTTCTCCCGTGTACGTATTACTATTCGGATTAGTGTCTGGACCAAAGGTAGCAGCATGATTTTGATTCGTGTAATAGAACGGGTCTTGGTATTCACTGACTGATTGCTCTATATCAATGAAAGGATGAGAATCACTGGAATTATTATTCATAGATTCATCAATATGCCAAACCGCAATACCACCAGAATTTGTTGGTAAGCTCGCATCATACCCAACCTTTGCCCGATTCTCAACTAAAAAATACGTATTATCCTTTAAAAGAATCTTTAACACATTATAGTTATTTGGGATCGCATTTAGAGTAAAGTTATTAGTGGTATTTACTACATTTGGTGTTACAAATCCTAATTTTACTTTTGACCAAGCATCCATATGACCGGGTGTAGCTCCATAATCTTCTCCTTGAAGACTATTCCAAGATCCATTACCCATTATACTTAGGCTACCCACACGATTATTATCACCATATAGATCTGGCAAGCCAAAGGAATGACCTAACTCGTGAGCAGGGATACCAATCGTTGCCATATGACCATATTGTTTTTCACCCTGTGCCGTATACATGCCTGATACCGTAACACCATCGTGATTTGTATTTGGAGCATACGACTGATGTGCCCAAATATAAGGAAGTGGAGCACCAGGAGCAGCCTGTTCATTACCAGCAAGAAAACTTACAATGTAGAAGCCATCTTTAGAGTCAATGACTTGATCATTATTAGTATCAAGACTAGCAAAATTCACTTGAGAATCAGCTTTAGCCAGTGCATCTGTTATAACCGTACCCATACTTTTCCCCGATGTACTCGGATGAGCGTAATCTAATTTCACTTTAACCACTCCATCATTTTGAGTACCATATGTTTCGGGAGATGGATTTATCTGTACTTTTCCGTTACTCACTTCATTATAGTAATTCTTAACTGACTTTTGATTTGTAGAAAAGAATTTATTACTCCAGTCGTTATCGTTATATGCAATATCAACATCCGTAAACCCAATTAACAAAACAAGTAATTTTTTGTTTCCTAAAACTGGAGTGACAGTTCCATCAATATTTTTTGGTGATTCTTTTTGTAATTTATTCATGTGCTCCTGTTTTTTCTTTGCTTGAGGGTTGTATTCCTTTATCCATTTGTTCAAATTTTTCTCATTTATCGCCATTGAAGGCTTCTTATCAATTTTATATTTTGTACCCGTTGATTTCAGTTCATCTGATGTAAGCTCAGCGTAATTCCAATATCCCTTCTGATCTTGTAAAAGTACGTCGCCATCCTTTGTTCTTACCCAGTGGAACCATTCATCTCCATGTAACGTTCCCTCAAAAGTTTCGCCTGACGGCTGCTTCATTTTGACAACTCCCTCGTATGCTGGTGCGGCAAAAGCATTCGTTTGAACATACAAAACACAAATCAAAGAAAAAACGGACATGAACAGGAATTTTAAAGTTCTTTGCATAAACTTTCCCCCTTTTTCAATTGTGTGTGGAATATTCTGTTGATTACCAGACTAGATTCATACATGGAATAGATCGACAGATACATTTGTATAACACTAACAGAATACCTTTAATTATAATTACAGTAAATTGAAAAAATGTTAATTTTTTATCTCGATAAATATTTTCTCAAGATTCTCCAATAAAACAGGATTGATGATGGTAGTTCTTCAGAGAACTAATGATTTTTTGCCTAAAATGTGTCTTAACGTAACATGCAATTTTTTTTGATGTGGTAATCCCATCGCAATCAGACTAAAGTTTTAAACTATCTCAAAAGAAAAAGCAATGCTCAGATTTTAAACCTAGTCATTGCCTTATCCATTGCATCTTGATTTACACCTATATAACGTAACGTGACCTTCTCTGACGAGTGATTAAATATCTCCATGAGCAATGCTATGTTTTTCGTTTGCATGTACATGTGATATCCATATGTTTTTCTTAACGTATGTGTCCCTATTTCATCTAAACCGAACTCTGCCGCTGCTCCACTTAATATCTTATATGCCATGCTACGACCGATTGGACGATTCCTGCCTTGCCTACTTTGTAATAAATATTCATTGTCTTCTCTGTCTTCAATAAACCATTTAAGTTCTCTTTTTAACGCTGCAGTAATTTGTATTCGTTTCTGTTTCCCTGTTTTCTTTTCTCTCATAGATATATGACTACCTTTGACATCTCCTACTTTCAATTTCAAAATGTCCGAGATTCTCAGTCCTGTATTGATTCCCATAATGAAGAGAATGTAATTACGTAAGCTCTTTTCCTTAAAATAATCTTTTAGCTGCTGTATTTGCTCTGGATCACGTATTGGCTGAACAAAATTCATTATTTATTACCTCCAGTTTCTTCAGTCTCATAAACTTCTAATCTAAGAGCAAAAGCAAGTTTATAAAATACTCTAGCCTTAACACGTCGATAAGTACGCTCGCTCATGCCGATTTCACTATATACCATATAATCACATACATCTTCATCTTCTAAATAACGCTTAATGATGATGTCTCTTTGATCCTTTCCTGCGCGCCCATTACCCAAACGACTAAGAAACTGGTCAATACGAAATGATGTTTGCTTAATCCACTCTTCTCTTTTATTTTGTTGAATATTAGCCATCGCTACATCTTCTAGTGGCTTCCCTACATCATTTGTAGGTCCGTGATATCTAATTTCATAAGAAGGGGTGACTTTCATTTCTTCACGCATCATTCCAAACTGTCTATATAAACGTACATTTTCGAGAACACCTTCTAATTTTTTCTGCGTTGCTACTCTATCGATTTTTGGTAAGAAAGATAATTGTTTACTCATGTAAGACCACTCCTTTTTATTTTTAAATTACTTTTGTCTTAAAGCTCCACGCCTACGTTCATAACAAGGTCTATGCATCCCCATTAAATCCTCAATTTCACGAGTACTTAATTTCTCTTTTGGTTTTTTCCTCTTTTCTTGCTTGGATTTCTTTTTCCATTCATGTAACTGATCTTTTAACCCCTTCATTACCCCATCTCCCTTTTTAAAATAAAAAGGACACCGATTCCTAAAACAGCTTTAATTGCTACTTTAATGAATTGGTGTCCTCTAGTTTTCTAGCCGAACTATATTCTGTTTGCTTCGCTTTAAAAGGATTATTTTATTTAAATTTAGCTTAATTCTCACCAATAATTGTCTAAAAATTTAAAAATCGTTATATAATGAACTTAATTCAAAATTAGGAGTGGTTAAAATGCCAGATACAATAAGACTCGTTCTTTTCATCCTTATAGCAATTAGTGCTGTTTTCTCTTTAATAAAAGAGTTTAAAAAACCTGAGAAAAAAGCACTTTGGATTACGATTGAATTTTTAGTTCTTTTCTGGGCGATATGGGTAATAGCGAATATCATAATATAATTTATAAATTATGATTCCTCCCCTGAATAAAGCTCAATATTCCGTCAATACTGTAGACAACCCATTAAATTACTTTCTTCTTGTTCCCCCTTGGAGATGAGCAGTTAGCTTTTGCTAGCTGCTCTTTTTATGTTTTAAGTGAATAAAATTCTAAACATTGTCTAACACTGTAGACAAGACTTTAAAAAGTCGATTTCTCCCACTCTAGCTTTCTTGGTCGAGAGCCGAGCGGTTAGCAAAAGCTAACTGCTCTTTTTTAATTGAAGGTTTTCTATAACATAATTTATCTGTTTTATGATTAAATTTTCATGATTCTATCCATACTAAACTTGGGCTTTATAGCTCAAATAATCTTTCATTTATTTGGTGGACAGTTCATTTAATAAATTGTCTGCCTAAGCCATTTAATAATTCTGCTTTATATTAAAATGAAATTTTCATTCAAAAGCCCCCTAATTATCTCTTCCTAATAACACGAAACGCACCCTAAAAACCCTAATAATTTTATATACAAATGATAAAAACTGTACTTATATGCTAATATATAAGCCGTTTCTTTTTGAAAAGTAAACCATAAAATATAATACAGGACCAAGCTTTCTAAAAGTTTGGTCGAGTTAATTTTAGAAAGGAGCGAATTTCAATGGCTATCGTTAAACCTTTTGTGGCAGGTAGAAAATTCACGGGCTTAGCAAGCTCTGGGACAGGTACTGGTGCTACATTTGCAATTGCTGCAACAGCTTTTACAAATGATATAGGGACCAATACAGCATTTCCAGCTTCATATTCTTACTACAACCTCTATATTAATGGCGTTCTCCAAACAGCTGATACCTCAACTATCACTGTTGGCCCTTCTTCTATTACCATTCCTGGTGGAGATGTACTTGATGGAGCAACTCCAATTATCGTGGAATTTATTGTAACTTAGTTATATTTTTATCAAATAAGTTTTTTGTCAATTTTTTCACAATTTATATCTATCAGCATATACTAGTATAGAATGATAGATATTTATACTCACTCTTGGAAAGGGCACTTATTCATAGTGCTCTTTTCACTTTTAATTTTTATTATCAAATAGCGTTTTTTTAACTATAACTTTTTATCAATCCCTACCCCTATACATCGGATATCTACCACTGTACAAGGCAAATACATCTTTTTCGCTTTTAAAAACTCCTTAACAGCCTCAAATGCTTCTCTGTCTGTTTCTGGTCCCTGAACATCGACAAAAAATTCTTTCTTAGATTCATCTTCCTGAATCAATACATTCCATACATTCCCGTTTTTTTTATGGTGATAAAAGAAATTCTTCTCCCTATGTTGATACTGGACACCTTCTTGTTTCGGATAATACTCGAGGAAACTATCTCCGCAATGTGGACAGTATGCGATATCCGGAACACTAGAAAATTGACCTATTTTGAATTTGAATGAACATATTTCACATTGAAGACTCAGAGCCATTCCCATCCCCCCTTTTCTCCCAAATAACGATTTTGTTATATATGTTTTTTCACAATTCATAAGAAAATACATATATTAATATGGGCTGCACATGTATTCAGCTTACAAATTAGGCCTTGTGAGCTGACACCTATTTAAAGGGCACATTCATATATGTGCTCTTTTACTTAAATTTGTTTTCACATTTAAACCGGACAAGCATATATTATTGTATGGAGGCATCCACTCATAGAAATCTACCTTTCTTGTCCAAGAGCACATATATCGTACTCTTTTTTATGCCCAAATAAGAATTTTATTAAGTTCCATTAACATTTTTATTTCTTTCGAATATAGTATTATCATCCAAGTGAATACAAAGGTTGCTCCGGACCAGCTTCCTTGTATTCCTTGTGTTCCTGTTATAAAGAATCCGTATATAAACAGCGGGTTCTTTTATTGTTTCTAGATAAAATAACTATTTTATTAAGTTTTTTATACCAGTAGTACATCCCTTATTAACTTGTTACTTTTATTTTTCCTAAAAAAATAAAAACGTTTGTTTGTATTTTTTATTACTGCCCATTCCCTCTTACTCTGCATTCCTATAAATAGACAACAGCATAGGATAAAAAGTAAATGATGAAATTATGAGAGGAGCTTGGATATGCAACATATTCCACTTTATTATTATCAATCTCAAAGCCCAATGGATAGCATCTGGAATAATAATGATTGGATTTACGCTTGGAATCCTTATTATTACAGTTACAACAATAATGATTGGAACCACAACCGGAATCCTTATTGTGAAAATGTTAGATTAACAGATTATGGAGCTAGACCATTTGTATTGAATATTAACCAAGCCACTAAACAAAACAATACTTACCGCACCGCTATATGGACAGGAAAAAACTTACAAGTGACTTTAATGAGTATTAATGTTGGAGATGACATAGGTTTAGAAGTACACCCTACAACTGATCAATTCATACGTATTGAAGAGGGCCAAGGACTCGTTCAAATCGGTGATACCAAAGATAAATTAGATTTTCAAGAAATGGTCTATGATGACTATGCAGTTATGATACCTGCTGGAAAATGGCATAATGTAATTAATATGGGGAATAAACCACTTAAAATTTACTCTATATATGCACCTCCAGAACATCCCTATGGTACAGTTCATGAAACAAAAGCGATTGCCATGTCTACTGAAACAAATCGGTATTACTAATGAGAAAATATCTTAGTCTTAAACAAAATCATTGCTTAAATACTTCAAAACCATAAAAAATTTAAAATAACTCTTAGTCATAGAGCCCCTTAAAAACCAATCTTTAATTTTTAAATAAAGATTTTATCTATATCTATACACTAATCTCATACTCTGACATACAATAATAGTGCCTTTCTATATAATGTGAATTCGTCACTGTCGTTATAATGAGGTATAAGGAGCGCTCTCAATTAGCGCTCTTTTTATTTAAATAACGCTTTTATAAAGTAATTGATAGCCCTGCAAGCCTTTTATCATATATATAGAATTTTCTCCATATCGTATACAAAGATGAGATTTCTAGAATATGATGGGAGGTAACATATGACTAACTCAAATATTTACGACTTCATCATGAAATACGCCCGAGGACCCCATTTTCATCAAGAATTCCCCATAATATTATTTTGGAGTCAAAAAAGTGGATGTACATCACTTGCTCATTGGTTTTTTTATCAAATCAATTTGTTTAAGGAAGCCATTAAATATAACCCATTCATCCATAATTATGAGTTCGACATTTACAAAAATTCAGTTTACTACTTTACTGGGCTTGCTAATGCATTATCCACAAATGAAAAATCTACATATAAACTTGTAAGAAATCCCTATAAAAGAGCAGTAAGTTCATTTCTCTCACTAATCCCTCCACCAAATATTGAACATCCCGAATGGCAACCAATTAGACAGTTTTTATATCATGATAAAAACTGTAATAGAAAAATCTCCTTTAAACTTTTTTTATATTACTTAAAAGCACATATGAATAATTTAGATGATGTGAACCCTCACTATGTGCAACAATATATTCAAGGCGAAGAAGAGTTTGTTACAAACTATATTCACCTTGAAAATTTCTCTTCTGAAATTTCTAATTTAGAGAATATATATGGTTTAAAGAAGTCCCCTTTAGATATATTAACTAAGTCATGGCATCATCAAAGTAAGATCACCATTTTTAAAGGTAACTATGCAGATGCTGACATTACCGATCCTCTATTCCCACGACTCCCAACATATGAAAGTTTTTATGACTCCGAAACTATCCAATTAGTTGAAAACATTTTCAACAAGGATTTCACCGTATACAAATACTCCCTAACTCCCCTTTAAAATATGGGCATTTTTATAATCACAGGTTCATAATTATTATAGAGAAACTTAAGCCACCTACTTAAGTTTCCTCATAATACTCCTGCAAATTGAAGTTGGGCACTATTCTAATAGTGCTCTTTTTCTACAAAATTCAAATTTGGTCTTACTCTACATCTACACGTGTTTGACTTGCTTCTCGACTAAAACCATCAGGATATCTTTTAGCTAATTTTGCAATATTCATTTCAGCAATATCTTGTAACGTATATCCCAGTTCGTGAGCCATAATTGATAAATAATACAGAATATCTCCAAGCTCTAAGGCTAATTTATAAGTATTTCCGTCCTCTTCTCCTGGACAATGCGATGGTTGGAAACCATGTCCATGATAAATTGCTTTTTTTACAATATCGGCAACTTCACCAGCTTCGCCCGTAAGTCCTAAAGCTGCATTTGAAACTCGTCCTCCAAAATCAGTTTTGTTATTCCAAGTTCGTAAAGTTGCTTCCTAATAATCATTTAATTCATCAATCGATAAGATACTTGCAATCTGTAAAACTGTAGCTTCATTTATAATTTGTTCCTCATTTTTTGCTTCACTCATTAATTTAGTTGCTTCTAATACACCATTTTCCATAATGTTCATTTTGATTTCCCCTTCCTATTTAGCAAATTCCTAATCCTATCGGACGATTTTCAATTAAATACTTATCAGCCTGATCTATTACAAGGAGCGCAACTTCCGCTTGGTGCCTTCTTAAAGCTTTTGCCATCTTTGGCAAGCTCATGCCCTGACACCACATTTCACGAAAACGAATTACATCTCTTTCATCCCAAATGAAGTTAGCTTCTTCTAAAGCGATGTATACCTTCAACCGTGATTCCTTCATCGCTTCATGATTTCTTGCTACACTCATAAGCGAACCTACTTTCTAAAATCGATTATTTTATCTTTTCAGTAAACTTAGTATCTACACGATCAACTTTACCGTTTACCCAAACCGCCACTTGCTCACCGAATCCACTCATTGGCGGATTTACTGCTGTTACATTTCCGTCCTTCACTATTAAAAGTTTGTTGCTACTAACATCAATTTCTATTTTTTTCATATGTCCATCTCCCTTTTACTACCGCATGTACTCGACAACATCAGGTTTAAATCCACTTCCTAAATAAACCCTTACCGGAATTATTTCTTTTTTATCCCTTGCTGCCTTACACAATTCTTCAGCTGTATCCCAATTGAAAAACTTATCTACAGCTCTTTGAAATCTCCAAATAGCCATTACATATTGTTCAAAGATGTCATAACGATCATCTTGTTTAGTTGTGCATGGTAATTCATCCGTACACTTTGCATTCGTTGGAACTCGGACGCGTACATCAGCATATTTAGTGCGTCCAGTTCCTCTCTTCACATTTGCCTTCATTACATCGAACTCACAATTTGTTGGCTCTACATCGAAAATGTTTAGTTGCTTAGGCATGTGCCATCCCACTCTTCTGAATAAGATCCAGTAATTCAATTACCCCTTCCTTGCTTAAAAACATTCGGCCACCTAGCAACTCTATGTTGTTTTCAGAAACTTCACCCGTTACAAAGCATGACTTTTCATGTCTTCTTAAAACGATGTTTTCACCATCGACATGAAAATCTAGTGCCGTTCCTTCGGTAATACCTAAAGTTCTGCGTAACTCTATTGGAATTACTACACGACCTAGCTCGTCCACTTTTCTTGCAACACCTGTGTTTTTCATATCTTACTCCCCTTTAGTATTTTTATATTTATTTAGAATCTCATCCAAACGTTTCTTATTATTTTCAAGATCATTGCTTTGAGTTCGCTGTGGCTGCTGTATTGGCTCTTGTTCTTCTTGTTTGCGTAACCAATCCGGTACAACTTCCGTTCGTTTGGAATAACCTTTACCAGTACGTTTTTGGCTTTGTTGTTTTCTTTTAAACTCTTCTTCCGATGCTGTTACATCATCTAATATACGAATATTGTTATTGCTCCAATGCTTTAAAATACCCTCAGCATAATTCCATTTCTTTTGTTGCTTCAATGCACGTTCCATAGCTGCTTGTACAAGTTCTTCACTTGTATCATTTACCCATCCTGAAATACTTTCGGCAATGAATGAATTTAAAATACCGAAATTATTTTCGTAAAAAGAAAATATACTACTACTTACATTCTTTGTTGTAATCTCTGTAGTAATATTTGTAGTAATCTCTGTATTTGTCTTACGTTCTAATGTAAGAGCCTCTTCCGTTTTATTGTAGGAGGGTGATACTTTAGAATGTAAGACCCTCTTACTTTCTGAAGTAATAGGGCTATTGCGTTTCATTGTAGGAGGGGTACAATTCCCCCAATACATAACAGATATTTTCTGGATCATTTCAGGTATAGGTTCAACAAACATAACGTTATTGCACCTAGTCCCGTTAACAAAAATTGTCCTAAACTCAACTTTTATAAGATCCCGTTCTTTTAGAAAGTCACACGCTTCTTTTACTTGCCTTTTTGTAAATCCAAATGAATCGGCTAATTGTTGATAATTTTTCTGAAGCATGTCCGCCTTAAATTTTTGTTTATACTGAATTTGATTAAATTCTTCACTTCTTATTTCAGTCGGTTTATACCAATAGACGATTTCCCCTAATATAGTAATGGCAACAATATTTGGTTTACCGTTTTCTAATATAAGTGTTTTAAACCATCCGTGATCTATAACATTGCCACGAAAATTTATTTGTCCTATTTGCAATACCTTGTTATTCATAACCCTCACTCCTTTTTGTAAAACCCAAGTACTATTTCCCTACTTTCCGTGGTATGCTTATAATGAATTGTTTTTTCTTAAGGACCCATTGCCGTGGGTCTTTTTATTTAGTTCTACACCTTCCCAATCCCATTTTTTTATTGTTTTAAAAGGGATGTAAAACAACCATAGACCAAATGCGATTAACATTCCGAATATAAATAACGATGTTGTATCTGCCACTAAATCACCTCCCTCTGAGCTTCCAACCACGACTCTAAATCTTTTTGTAAGAATAGCAACTTACGTCCCTCTCTTATTACCGGAAAATTCGGATGATTTGCCAATTCGTACATTCTACAAACAGCAATGTTAAGGTAAGCTGCCGCTTCTTTCACTCGCATTACTTTGTTTGGTTGAGATTGTTGTTGTAAGTCAGCTAATGCTGACCTGATTTCCTCTCTTACAATTTCACGAATTGACTCTTTAATAATTTGATCTATTCCCATTTTGTTTTTCTCCTTTCAAAAATAATGTAAGATTTAATTATTGGAACTAAAACTAGTCAAGTATGGGAAGTTTGGACTTCAACATCTAAAAAAAGGTTATAAACATCTTCTTCTAATATTTGTGCTACTTGTAACGCATCGTCCAATGCAGGTGTTGCGTAACCAGTTTCCCAATTACTTATTACAGTTTTGTCCTTATTTATCAACGCTCCCAATTGTTCTTGAGTATAATTTTTTCTTTTTCGAGCGCTAATTAAATTATGACGTTTCTTTCTCACGATGGCACCTCCTAAAATCCAAGTTTTTTGGACTTCTTGTATTCATTATACATACAATAATTTTGGACTGTCAATTAAAAAATACGAGTTTTTTGGACTTAAGACAAAAAACAAAAAAACTAATGCAAAACCCCTACAAACAAAGTACAATTTAATTGTACTTTTATTTCGCGAATGATTATTTGTAATTTGGTGAATATATTAACGGGGTGATTTTGTGACTATTTTAGGCCAGAGAATAAAAGACTCTAGAAAGAAACGTGGTCTTACCCAAGGAGACTTAGCATTAAAAATAAAAGAAAATATGGATACAGAAACTAAAGTAACAAAAACTACTATTTCTAATTATGAAACTGGGTATAGCTCTCCTTCAAACGAAATGTTAGTAGTAATTTCAGATGCATTAAAGGTATCTGTTGATTATTTACTTGGTCGATCTGACGATCCAGAACTAAACGCTGTTCAATATACAAAATTAAGAAAAGAATTTAATGAGTTAATAGATGCATTAGAAAAAATGCCAAAAGAAAAACAAAACATGTTATTAGATATGATGAAGGCTGCTGTAGGCCATAATAAAAAATGATTGTCAGCATACGAGCTAACAATCATTTTTTTCTTTTTTCATTATATTTTTTATGTTTTCAATTTCTCCTTTTTTCTTTTCATCATTTGTTAAAACTCCTACCTTTAACATCTTCCATAGTGTAATTGCAAGCGTATTCCCCATACTCATCTCTCCCATAGTGTAACATTCGGTTTGTGAAATTATCACAAACATTTCCTAAATATCAATTTTAAAATTTAGGAAATGTCCTTAAAAATGACGAATGCGATTGCCTAATTTTAGACAATCGCATTTAACTATTATGTAATTTTAATTTGTAATAAAGCGGTACTAACCCATTCCGCCTCCTGGATCAACCATATATAATATTACTCGTGCTTCGTTTTTAGGTTGCGCTTTCTGTTCCTTCGATGGAGTTAAGAATAGTACTCCAATTAAAGCCAAACTTGTTACAAGGGTCATTATTTTTTTCATTTAACATCACCTTTATAAATTGT
Source organism: Bacillus sp. AFS012607 (assembly GCF_002558005.1). Classification (NCBI taxonomy): domain Bacteria; kingdom Bacillati; phylum Bacillota; class Bacilli; order Caryophanales; family Bacillaceae; genus Bacillus; species Bacillus sp. AFS012607. Next base: position 2,224 of record NZ_NTVM01000011.1, on the reverse strand, counting down.
ACCATATCTATTAATATCTACCAATAATATTTTTGCGAATTTACTGTAAAATATATTCCCAGCACATTCATACATTTTAATTGCCTTATTAACCAACTCAGTATCACCATTCGCTATTCCTAATATACAAGTTTGCATCGCGGATAATTCTACATTTTTTATTTTTAAATCATTCAATATTTTCTTCGCCACTTCTTTATCACCATTTACTATTTCATTAAAAGCCTTTTCAGCTTCACCGCATTCTTCTATAAAATCTACTTGTTTTCCATATATTAATTTTAGAAAAGCATACGTATTCAAGATATTCCTCCTTCTTATCTCCATTCTTTCAAACGGACAATCTCCCAGCACACTTAGCGCCTCCTTTATATACCATTCGGATTTTGAGTAATCTTCCATCATATAAGATTCCCCTAAATATACAAATGCAGATGCTTTTAGAATCAATAAACAATTACTTTCATCATTTGTATTTATAATTTCATGACATAATGATCGGCATTCTTCAATCTTTTCTGCTGTTAAATATGCATATGCTAAGCCCTCTTTAATACGCATTGTATATGCAATTCTAATGAAATCATCTTCTATGTTATTAACTTCTGGTTGTAATACTTCTGCATAATCAAATAAAGAATTAAATCGTTCAAGATCATACATTGTATAGAACGTTAGTATACCTAATAAAACTTGCATCTCTTTAGTTTTAATTTTCCGGCCATTTTTTCGATGTTCTAATTCTTCTAAGAAAGATGTTCCAGTTAAGTTACCTTTCCCTCGCTTCCAAACTAGTTCATATACATAGGCCCATTCTCTATTAATTGCTAGAGAAGATTTCTTCTCTTTTTCTATCATTAGTTCTAATAATTCTAAATCACCTAATGCGTTTGCATACTCCATAGCAATTCGAGAATTTTTTTTGCTCGTTGTTACTATACTAAACCTATGAATTAAATCTTTTTTCTTCATCATATCGTCTTCACATAAAATATTTAATAACTTTACTACATTCCAAAAATTAAATTGACGCTTCCCTGATAAATTTTTTGAAAAACTCCCACCACTAATGCCTAACACTTTTGCTAATTCATCTTGTTTTAATCTTTTAAAATCAATTTTATCAATAAGTTGACTTAAAACTTGTTCCACTTTTGTCCCCCTTCTGGAACAAAAGACACATTCCCTACTTTAAAATTCATCAGAAAACGCGTCATTGTCATGAACTATCTCTAAAAGGTGTGTTATACTATGTAAGACTCATGGCAAATGTTTCCCTAGTGCATTAGGGTAAACGGTGTAAAAGTGTTACCAGCACAATTACACGCGCTATGGGTCTTTTTCGTTCCGCTAAATTATATTATTAAGAATATTCTATCACAAATAACCCAAACAGCTATTCCCTCATATTCTGAAAAAACTTGAGAAAGTTAAATATGTTTATAACCCCCTAGTTTTTTAGCCGTTCAAATAAATAATGCAATATTGCATTTGATAACCCTTTTCGTTGTGACCACAATGATTATATTTTTCTTTTAATTCAAATATTATATGTGCAGGTTTTTTATGTAAAAAACCTTGCGCCTTCTATATCACAATTTAAGAATAAGAAAAGCCACNNGTGGCTTTTCTTATTCTTAATAGACAAAATTAATTTAAATTCATCATTTTCTTCACGCTATTTTTAAAATGAACATAATTATGTTTTTCTACTAAACGGTCTTTTACTCCAATCTGCAGATAAATTATTTAACAAGAAAAGTGTATTTGGAACTGGTGATGGCAACCTCGCAGCTTGAAAATTTGTAAGAAGCGGAGATGCAATAACGCCATCTATGGTACTACCAGCTTGAACTTGCACCATATCCCCTGCATTCAATTGTACTATGGTAGAAACTGTTACCGCATTTAAAAGTCCAGTATTCCCCCCAAAAAAGCTATCATCTCCTGCTATTAAAGCACTGTTAACTGTTATAAATACTTCCGTCACATAATTTAGAGTATCATCAGTAGGACTAAAAATTATAGTAGTAATAATTAAATATACTCCATCTTGTTGCGGTATAAATGTTGATACACCATCATATTCACCATTTAAATCGAATTGTGTAGTTTCAAATGTTACTATAGACAGTGTATTAGCAGTAACGGACTGATCAGTAGATTTGAAAGCTCTGAATGCAGATTCAAATCCCGTTGGACCTGTTGGGCCTGTTATTCCAGT
>NZ_NTVM01000119.1:0-399 GCF_002558005.1 Bacillus sp. AFS012607 | reverse complement strand
AGCTCTTCGAGAACATAAGCAACTTCATTATCTTTACTTTGAATTGCATTCTCTGTAATTGCTTCGAAATCTTGTTTGTTCAGATCTTCTTTCTTTTCATCCGGTTTCTTCTTATCTACCTTTTTTGTAATGGCTGTTTTACTTTTGGATGATTCCTTACTTCCAAACCAACTGCACCCTGTCGTACTCAATATTAATGAACCACCAAGAAAAACAATTCCCATTTTTTTGTACAGATTCTCATAATTTAAAGGCATGTTATTCTCTCCCCCTTAGATGTTCTGTAGATCTTTATCAATTTTTTCAATCTTAGCTTTCTTTTCCTCTTCACTTAGCGTAGATTGTTGAATATCTCGTTTCTCTAATTCTTTAACCTCTTTCATTACGTTTTTATTTCCT
>NZ_NTVM01000118.1:589-757 GCF_002558005.1 Bacillus sp. AFS012607 | reverse complement strand
AAGTAGAGGTCAAGAAACACAGACATTAGGAAAATATACAACCGAAAAAGTTAAAAATACTACATCATCGGTGAAACAAAAGGTAAGAGGAGTGCAAGAGCGCATTCATAATTCGGAAACGGTACAGAATACAAAGCGTTTTTATCAGATGGGTCAAAATACGGGTAA
>NZ_NTVM01000118.1:0-529 GCF_002558005.1 Bacillus sp. AFS012607 | reverse complement strand
GATTTCTTTTTATTAATTGGCTTATTAGTTGTAACGATGATTCTTAGGAATTTTGTACATGATTCCTTTCAATTACCATTTGTTATTTTCATGGCAGTTATTGCAATTATCATGATTTGGCGACCAAGTACGAATCCTCAAAAACGAATGTATGAAGTTTTGATTATTACATTGCTAAGAAGGAAAGGTGCATATTGCGCCATTGATAACGATCAATAAGGGAGGGATCACATATGGCGTTATTCAGCGAAAAAGATGTAGAGAAAGAAGAGCCAAAACAACTAGAAAGACCGAAGAAAAATGCATTTCGATTTAACGAAAAAAACGTAAAAGAATCAATTTCTGAACCAAAAGAAATTGTGAAGGTGGTACCTAACAAAAAGAAAGAAGAAAGAACAAAGGCAGAACCAAAAGTAAAAAAACAGAAGAAAGAAAAGCCAAAGAAAGACACTTTGAAAAAGAAAAATCCAAAACTGTTAGGTTTTTTATCTAGAAAAAAGAAAGAAGCGCCACCAAAGGTAAAGAAAAG
>NZ_NTVM01000117.1:0-348 GCF_002558005.1 Bacillus sp. AFS012607 | reverse complement strand
GGAAATGATGAAGAAGCACGAGAAAAAATGCATAACGCTTCTGCAATTGCAGGGATGGCATTTGCAAATGCTTTCCTCGGTATTAATCACAGCTTAGCACATAAGATTGGACCAGAATTCCATATTCCGCACGGACGTGCAAATGCCATTCTAATGCCGCACGTAGTCCGCTATAATGCTATTAAGCCNNTTGTTCCCAAAATATGAGCACTTTGTAGCAGATGAACGCTATGCACATATTGCGAGAATGCTCGGGCTTCCAGCAAGCTCAGTAGCAGAAGGTGTGGAATCACTCGTCAAAGCAATTACTGAGCTTGGAAAAAGCTTAAATATTAATATGAGTATTGC
>NZ_NTVM01000116.1:0-454 GCF_002558005.1 Bacillus sp. AFS012607 | reverse complement strand
TCCATTTCCTCTTCATTCCACCTCTCAGCTGTATCGAAGAAAAGCTCATGAGTTTTTACATTGATCGGAACTAACATATTCTCTTGATTCATGACATGAACTGCAAGTTCTTCCTCTTGTTCTCGTGTAATTTTGATTGTTAGTTCTTCCTCTTTTACAAGTAAAATAAGTTCACCTTCTCCAACCTCTTTAATGACCCCTAATGCGATATCTTCACGAAATAATAACATCCTACTAACCTCCTGTTTTTTTATAAAAAGAAACAATGTAGCTTACGTTACATTGTTCTTTGATGCCTCATGATCTAAACGTTTTTGTCTTGCATTACTAATCCTTTCCGCTACGACTTCTTTTGCTATCTTCACACTTCCCATCTCTTGTTTATCAGTTGTAATAAGACTATCTACACCCTCTAAAAAGAAATAACCATTTAATAACTCAATTAAAATTTGCG
>NZ_NTVM01000115.1:0-316 GCF_002558005.1 Bacillus sp. AFS012607 | reverse complement strand
GATCCCGCTAGGCTCCACTTTATTTAATATATGTCTCGGAGGTATACCCAAGTTCGGCTGAAGGGATCGGTCTTGAAAACCGACAGGCGGTGAGAATCGCGCGGGGGTTCGAATCCCTCTACCTCCTCCATTTTCTTTTAAATGGTTTAGACATATAATAATAAAATATTTATTTTTCCTTCATGGAGGTATACCCAAGTTCGGCTGAAGGGATCGGTCTTGAAAACCGACAGGCGGCGAGAGTCGCGCGGGGGTTCGAATCCCTCTACCTCCTCCATTTTTTAAATTTAATATTGTCGCGGGGTGGAGCAGTACG
>NZ_NTVM01000114.1:0-356 GCF_002558005.1 Bacillus sp. AFS012607 | reverse complement strand
GATCCCGCTAGGCTCCACTTATTTTAATATCATTTATGGCGGTGTAGCTCAGCTGGCTAGAGCGTACGGTTCATACCCGTGAGGTCGGGGGTTCGATCCCCTCCGCCGCTACCATAAAGGACCTTTAGCTCAGCTGGTTAGAGCAGACGGCTCATAACCGTCCGGTCGTAGGTTCGAGTCCTACAAGGTCCACCACTAAAGGTTTATATCTCGGAGGTATACCCAAGTTCGGCTGAAGGGATCGGTCTTGAAAACCGACAGGCGGCGAGAGTCGCGCGGGGGTTCGAATCCCTCTACCTCCTCCATTTTTTCTTAAATTACATATTATATCATCGCGGGGTGTAGCAGTACGGTAG
>NZ_NTVM01000113.1:0-569 GCF_002558005.1 Bacillus sp. AFS012607 | reverse complement strand
GCAATGTTATCTAGTTTTGAGAGAACATAAAAAATTTGTTGACTTTTAAAGTGAATAAGTTATAATAATGATTGTCTCAAAAGAATAATGTCTGGTAATGATGGCAGAGAGGTCACACCCGTTCCCATACCGAACACGGAAGTTAAGCTCTCTAGCGCCGATGGTAGTTGGGACCTTGTCCCTGTGAGAGTAGGACGTTGCCAGGCAATATTATTCCGCAGTAGCTCAGCGGTAGAGCTATCGGCTGTTAACCGATCGGTCGTAGGTTCGATTCCTACCTGCGGAGCCATTGGAGAGCTGTCCGAGTTGGCCGAAGGAGCACGATTGGAAATCGTGTATACGTCACAAGCGTATCAAGGGTTCGAATCCCTTGCTCTCCGCCATAGGATTTATAATATTTGGCCCGTTGGTCAAGTGGTTAAGACACCGCCCTTTCACGGCGGTAACACGGGTTCGAATCCCGTACGGGTCACCACTTTGGAGGATTAGCTCAGCTGGGAGAGCACCTGCCTTACAAGCAGGGGGTCGGCGGTTCGATCCCGTCATCCTCCACCATATGAATTTTATAT
>NZ_NTVM01000112.1:0-293 GCF_002558005.1 Bacillus sp. AFS012607 | reverse complement strand
AGCAATACTTGTATGTTGGCATCTTTCAAGATATATTCAAGCCTCTTTGTTGGATATGCGGGATCTAGTGGGACATATGCGCCACCAGCTTTTATTATTCCTAATATACTTACAATCATCTCTAAAGAACGTTCTATATAAACCCCTACCATACTTTCAGGGCCTATGTTTCGTTTTTGTAGATAAAAAGCTAATTGATTTACTTTTTCATTTAATTCCTTATAAGTTAACTGTTGATCTTTATATACCAACGCAACAGAATCTGGATTCTGAATTACTTGCTGTTCAAATAA
>NZ_NTVM01000111.1:0-217 GCF_002558005.1 Bacillus sp. AFS012607 | reverse complement strand
CGAGATCCTGGTATTAAAATTGTTGAAATAAATAAATCTGCTTCTTTAATCGTTCGCTCTAGATTTTCAGTATTAGATTCAATTATATTTACTTCTTCTGTTGCGTATTGCTTTCTTAAATATGCAATTCTTTCTTGATTAACCTCTAGGATTGTAACACTACATCCAATTCCAATTGCCATATCACAGGCATTAGTTGCAGCATTCCCTCCACCTA
>NZ_NTVM01000110.1:0-512 GCF_002558005.1 Bacillus sp. AFS012607 | reverse complement strand
TTTTTATTATTCAATTTAAAAATAAGAGTTTTACCTGGTTTTCCTTTTAAATCATTTTCATATTGCAGCTCAATCCCGCTTTTTCCAACAGCCATATGCTTTGAATTAAGGTCATTTTCTACATACCCAATTACCTGTGAACCAATTTCGTGTTTAGGATAATATCGAATCCATTCATTTTTAATTATTACATTATTGGGTTTGTTTTTGTTTATGAATGCAAGTTCATTTTCAGTTATATCAGAGTATAACGGTATATCATTCATAGTCTGCTTTTTACAAGATTGTTGTAATTGAGATTTTATGTTCTCTGTAGAAATATCATGTTGAAATTCGCTTGAAAATTGATTAAAAAAAGCTAATGTGTTTGATGTATCTTGTTTCGATAGCTTTTCGTCATTAGAAGTGCAATATAGAGACTTAACTTTCTTATTTGTAGCTAGTATTACACCATTTTGATCAAAAATCTTTCCTCTTTCAGCTGAAGAAGTTGCGATAGTAATTGAAATGAA